>JBKHIL010000323.1:0-2971 GCA_046538645.1 Desulfovermiculus sp. | reverse complement strand
TGGATCCAATCACCAGTTTTTTTCCTGCATGATACTGGCGATTCTTGCTGGGAACTGATAACAGATAACTGAACATATCAAAGCCGGAATACGTTCGTATCAACTGAGCCAAGGCATGGCAGTCCATGAATGACTTCAAAGGTCTCCCCCAGAACCGGCACAAAGGAGTACTTGTCGATCTTTTGCCCTGGCAGTGGCTTCTGCTCTATGCCCTCACCGGGGTGTATGCCTTTGAATACCCAGCTGCCGGAGCTCTGGCCTGTGTGCTCCTGGCCTTCCTCATGTATCTCTCCCCCAAACCCCTCCTGGGCCTGTACTGGATTCCGGCGGCTTTTGCCTTAGGACTTCTCTGGACCTGGGTGCACGGTCCACCACCCACACCTCCCATGCCGGAGTGGATGGAAGGCCGGCAAAAGGTCGAGGTTCAGGGCCAGGTCCATGAACTCAGGTTCAAACCGGAAAACAGGATCCAGGTCCTGCTCTCGGACGTTACCTGCCAGGGAAATGGCTTTGAGCAGGAACTGAGCGGCATGGTGGTCTGGACCTGGCAAAATCCCCAGGTCTTGCCCGCTCCGGGACAAAAAGTGCGCACCACAATGAGCATTAAGCCGGTGCACGGGTTTTGTAATTTTCATGCCTGGGATACCCGGGCCCACTGGGCCAGACAGGGGGTCCTGTACCGCTCCTTTTCCAAGGGAATAAAGGAGCCGGTGCACCTGGAAGGTGATCCCGGACGTCTGTGGTCCTGGCGCGAAAAGCTGCGCTCAAATGTGATCCAGGCCACCTCCCCTGGTCCTGGCCAGGGCCTGCTTTTGGCCTTGCTCATGGGCGATTGCTCCCAGCTGGACTACCAAACCCTGGATCTGGTCCGGCGGGCCTCTCTGGCCCACAGCCTGGCTCTGTCCGGGCTGCACCTTGGATTTGTCATCTTTTTAGGGCTGGCTGCGGCCTGGATCTTGGGCTGGGTCTGGCCCAGCCTGTTCTTAAGTTTTCCCCGGCCCTTGATTGCCCTGGCTTTGGGCCTGCCTTTGGTGATCACCTATTTGTGGCTGGGACAAGGCCGGGCCTCCCTGCTCCGGGCGGCCTTAATGTTTTTTTTCTGGGCCCTGCTTTTACTCACCGGCCGGAAAAAGGCCCTTCTGGACGGGCTTTTCTTCGCCCTCCTGGTCTTTATCCTCTGGGACCCTCTGATTGCCTTTTCCCTGGGCTGGCAACTGTCCATGGTGGCTGTATCCGGGATACTGCTGCTATGGCCTGTCATCGGCCTTCGCTTCCAAAACCAGCGCTCTGTTTCTGGAAAGGTCGTGTTCTTTTTTGCGGCCTTTTTTTTATTAAGCATTGTAGCCAACACAGCCCTCTTGCCTCTGCTCATGGCCAGCTTCGGTCAGCTCAGCCCGCATCTCTACTTGAATGTGCTCTGGCTGCCGGTCCTTGGCTTTTGTGTTCTGCCCTTAGGACTGGCTGGCATGGTCTTTTCCCTGGGGCCCGGCGGAAAAGTCCTGGGCGGCGGATGTCTGCACCTTTCGGCAACAATCCTTGATGTATTGACCCGGTTCCTGGAATGGTTACACATTCAGGGCTGGCTGGAAGAGGTCATCATCCCCAGACCGGGCTGGCCGGAATGCCTTGGATACTGGCTCATTCTGGGCTCTTTGGTCCTGGGCCTGAGGACCAGACCGGGCAAGAGCCTCCTTGTAGCCGGGCTCGGCATGGTCATGCTCTTCGCGCCCTGGGCCCTTGCCCATGCCCCCTGGCAGGAGAAGACCCTGAAGGTCCGCATTCTGGACGTCGGCCAGGGACAAGCGGTTTATCTGGAAGGACCAAAAGGCCGGCGAACTCTGATCGACGGAGGCGGTTCCTGGAACCCGGACTTTGACATCGGCCGCTTTGCTGTAAGTCCGGCCCTGACCTACAGGGCCCGGCCCAGGATGGAAACTGTGATCCTCTCCCACTGCGATTTCGACCACTTGCGGGGGCTTTTTTTCATCCTCCGATACTATGCCGTCGAGCGGTTTGTATTTAATGGAGAGTGGCCCAAGGGACAAGACGGCCAAAAGCTGCAGCAAATCTTGGAACAGCAAAAGATCCAGGTCCAGGCACTTCAGGCCGGGGACCGCCTGGATGTCGGCTCCGATCTGTACCTTGAGGTCCTCCACCCGGGTCCGGGTTTTGAAAGTGAAGAAGCAAATGATATGTCCCTGGTTCTCAGAGCCTGCTCTCAGGGACATGGATTGGCGCTTATTCCGGGAGACATAGAGGCCAGGGGCATTGCCGCCCTTAATGCTTCTGAACATAGTTTGCAGGCCGGCCTCCTGCTCCTGCCCCATCACGGCAGCCGGGGGAGCCTGAGCCCGGAGCTGTATGCCCGGGTCGATCCCGAGCTGGCAGCGATCAGCTGTGGATTTTTAAACATCTTTCGCTTTCCGCACAAAGAGGTGCAGAAGGCTTTGAGCCAGGCCAAAGTGCCTGTGTACTGCACTTCCCGGAGCGGAGAAATTCAGATAATCTGGGACATAAACAGCATGGGCATCAAATCGGTCCGGACCCGGCTGGGAAAAGAAGATCAGGACATGGCGGGATGAAAGGCTGTTTCTCGTTCGTCTGATTGTGCTGATTGACGCTGATCCTAGGATGAAGAGAGTACTCTCTTTTTTGACCCCCGTGCTCAAAGAGCTGTATAAGTCAAAAAAACAAACACAAGAGAGATTCTTCAGTCGCTTCGCTCCTTCAGAATGACAAGAGGGGGTCATCAGAACCATCCGGCGGGCTACCATTCTTCTGTTTGTCATTCTGAGCGAGTATGCGAGCGAAGAATCTCTATCTGTGGGCCGTTACTTCAGCGGTTGACTGCCCGGGGAGCGGAAAAGTACAGATGATGTGCCGATCCTGCGAAACCTTTAAAAACAAAGGAGACATCTATGGAATATACCCGCATACCTGGAATTGAAGAAAAGGTCTCCCGGGTGGGTCT
>JBKHIL010000322.1:0-2973 GCA_046538645.1 Desulfovermiculus sp. | reverse complement strand
GATCAGGCCGTATTCCAGAACGAGATGGCCTATGCCCGGCTCGGGGAAGATCATCTCAAGGCGGAAGTAGTGCGGGTCCGCGGCAGCTACGCCGAGCTGCAGGTCTTTGAGGATACCAGTGGTCTGAAGATCAACGATCAGGTTGTTTTTAGCAATCAGCTCCTGTCCGTAGAGCTCGGGCCCGGCCTTTTGGGTCAGGTTTTTGACGGTTTGCAGACCCCTCTATATGACTTGTCTGAGGCGTACGGAGTTTTTTTGAAGCGGGGGGGCTATCTGCCAGTCCTGAACCGGGAGACAACATGGTCCTTCACACCTGCGGCCGATCCCGGCCAGAGCCTGCGCCCCGGCGATTTCCTGGGCCAGGTAGCCGAAGGTCCGTTTGCACATCAGATCATGGTCCCCTTGAGCTGGAGTGGCCGCTATACCTTGAGCTCCATTGTTCAGGCCGGTGAGTACAGCATCGATGACTCTGTGGCCGTGCTCACCGACCGGAAGAACACTGAACATGAGGTCCGCATGCTCCAGGAGTGGCCCATAAAAGTTCCCATCCAGAACTATGCGGAACGCCTGCGGCCGCAGGAGCCGCTGACCACCAGGATCCGCTGCATTGATACCATGTTTCCGGTGGCCAAGGGCGGAACATACTGCATACCCGGTCCATTTGGCGCAGGCAAGACCATCATTCAACAACTCACCAGCCGGTATGCTGATGTGGATGTGGTGATTATCGCTGCCTGCGGGGAACGGGCCGGAGAGGTGGTGGAAACCATCCGCGAGTTTCCGCAGATGACCGATCCCAAAACCGGGCGCAGTCTCATGGAACGAACCATCATTATCTGCAACACGAGCTCTATGCCTGTGGCCTCCAGAGAGGCCTCGGTCTATACCGCAGTGACCCTGGCCGAGTACTATCGGCAGATGGGGCTGGACTGTCTGCTTCTGGCTGATTCCACCTCCAGATGGGCCCAGGCCCTGCGGGAAATATCCGGAAGGCTGGAAGAAATCCCTGGAGAAGAAGCCTTTCCCGCCTACCTGGAATCAGTCATTGCCGCATTCTACGAACGAGCTGGAATTGTCCGGCTGCACAATGGCTCTCAGGGATCGGTGACCATCGGGGGAACAGTCAGCCCGGCCGGGGGCAATTTCGAAGAGCCTGTCACCCAGAGCACTCTCAAGGTGGTCGGAGCATTTCACGGCCTGTCCAGACAGCGTTCCGATGCCAGGCGCTATCCGGCCATCGACCCTCTGGAAAGCTGGAGTCAATATCCCAGTCTGGCCGACAGTGAGGATGTGGAGCTGGCCGCCTCCTTTTTGCGGCAGAGCCATGAGATAGCCCAGATGATGAAAGTCGTGGGTGAGGAAGGCACCTCTCTGCAGGATTTTGTCATTTTTCTCAAAGGTGAATACCTGGATGCCGTCTTTTTACAGCAGGATGCCTTCCATCCTGTGGACGGAGCCACCGGGGCCGAGCGCCAGAAAGACACATTTGCCCAGCTCTGCTCTCTTTTAAACACCGAGCTGGCTTTTGAGAATAAGGATCAGGCCAGAAGCTTTTTCCAGACCCTGACCCAAACCACCCTGGATTGGAACCGGACTCTGGAAGAAAGCGAAGAATTTGAAAATCTGCGGGAAAAAATCAAAAGTCACGTTGCAGAGCAGGCGCAGTATGCGTAAGATCTACGAACATATCGATCAAATCGCGGGCAATGTCATTGTCCTGCAGGCCGCAGGAGTGGCTTTTGGCGAGCTGGCCCAGGTCACCTCCACCCGGGGGACCTCCCTGGGGCAGGTCATCCGTCTGGAAGGCGGCCGGATATTTGTGCAAGTCTTTGCCGGGAGCCGAGGTGTGGCTACTGATGCCAAGGTCCGATTTCTGGGCCGTCCCATGCAGACGCCCTATTCCGACTTTCTGATGGGCCGCATCTTCACCGGGAGCGGCCGGCCCAGAGACAAGGGACCGGAACTCAAGGAAGGCCTGATACCAATCAGCGGTCCGCCGGTCAATCCTGTCAACCGGATCATCCCCAGGCACATGATCCGGACCGGCATTCCCATGATTGACGTGTTTAATACCCTGGTTGAATCCCAAAAGATCCCCATATTCTCCTCGCCCGGAGAACCGGCCAACCCCCTGCTGGCCCGTATCGCCCTGCAGTCTGAAGTGGACATCATCATCCTGGGCGGGATGGGCCTCAAGCATGACGACTATCTGTATTTCCGCAACCGCCTGGAAGAGGCCGGGGCCATGTCCAGATCCATTTTCTATGTGCACACCGCAGCTGATCCCACAGTAGAGTGCCTGCTGGTCCCGGACCTCTGCCTGGCAGTGGCCGAGCGTTTCGCTCTGGACAACAAGCGGGTCCTGGTCCTGCTCACAGACATGGCCAATTTTGCCGATTCCTTAAAAGAGATCGCCATCACTATGGAACAGATTCCCTCCAACCGGGGATATCCTGGTGATTTGTACAGCCAGCTGGCGGCCCGTTATGAAAAGGCAGTGGACTTTGAGCAGGCCGGGTCCATCACTGTCCTCTCGGTAACCAGCATGCCCGGCGACGATGTGACCCACCCCATTCCGGACAATACCGGATATATCACCGAAGGTCAGCTGTACCTCAAGGAAGGGCGCATTGAACCCTTTGGTTCCCTGTCCCGGCTCAAGCAGCAGGTCAACGCCGAGACCAGAAAGGATCACCGCACGATTATGAACATCATGATCCAGCTCTATGCTCAGGCCCGGGAAACCGAGGAAAAGCAGGCCATGGGCTTTGAGCTCAGCGACTGGGATCACCGGCTCCTGGATTATGGGGACAAATTTGAAAATCAGATGATGGATTTGAAGGTCAACATCCCATTGGAACAGGCCCTGGACCGGGGATGGTCCATGCTGGCTTCCTGTTTTCAGCCCCAGGAAACCGGAATCCCTTCGGACCTGGTTTCCGAGTTTTGGCCTCAATGAAAGAGGTTTCAGGT
>JBKHIL010000321.1:0-2982 GCA_046538645.1 Desulfovermiculus sp. | reverse complement strand
GAATGAAGTCTCAGTTGAAGACCTATGGATTGGCGAATGTTGGTGAAGTGCACCATAACCTGACCACTCCAGCCTTGTATGAGCAGGCGGTCCGCAGGCAGGAGGGGAATATTGCACACCTCGGGCCCCTGGTGGTCAGAACAGGCAATTACACCGGCCGTTCTCCCAATGACAAGTTCATTGTTCAGGAGCCCAGCTCTGAAGAACATATCTGGTGGGGGCCGGAGAACAAGCCCTTTGCCCCGGAAAAATTTGATCAGGTCTATGCCCGTATGACCGCCTACTTGCAGGGGAAATCCATCTATATTCAGGATTGCTATGCAGGAGCGGATAAAGAGTATCATATACCCATCCGGGTCATCACTGAAGAGGCGTGGCACAGCCTGTTTGCCCGCAATCTGTTCATTCAGGTTCGGGATTTGCAGGAACTGGAAGACCATGTGCCTGAGTTTACCATCATTGCCGCCCCCAAATTCCATGCAGTCCCGGAAATGGATGGGACGAACTCCGAGGCCTTCATCCTGGTCCATTTCGGGCGCAGGCTGATATTGATCGGCGGAACAAGCTATGCCGGCGAGATCAAGAAATCTGTCTTTACAGTGCTCAATTACCTGTTGCCGCAGCAATCAGTACTGGGCATGCACTGCTCAGCCAATCTCGGTGTTGATGGCGACAGTGCCCTGTATTTCGGTCTGTCCGGAACGGGCAAGACCACCCTGTCCACTGTATCCGACCGTCGCTTGATAGGAGATGACGAGCACGGCTGGAACGATCGAGGCATATTCAACTTTGAGGGCGGGTGCTATGCCAAGGTCATCCGCCTGTCCAAGGAAGCGGAACCGGAAATCTATGAATGTACCCGCAAGTTCGCCACAGTGCTGGAGAATGTCCACCTGGAAATGGATAACAGGCGCCTGGATCTGGATGACGATTCCCTGACCGAAAACACCCGGGCCGCCTACCCTATGTCGCATATACCCAATGCCATCCGCAAAGGAGTCGGGCCCCATCCTCAAAATATTTTCATGCTGGCCGCCGACGCCTTTGGGGTCTTGCCCCCGATCTCCAAGTTGACTCCAGAACAGGCCATGTACCATTTCATGTCCGGGTATACCGCCAAGCTGGCTGGCACTGAGCGGGGAATCACTGAACCCAAAGCTACCTTCAGCACCTGCTTCGGGGCCCCGTTCATGGCCCTGCATCCCAAGGTTTATGCCGACCTGCTCCGGGACAAGATCACCCGGCACAAGGTCGACTGCTGGCTGGTGAACACGGGGTGGACAGGCGGGGCCTACGGACAGGGCGGGCGAATGCCCATCCAGTATACCCGGGCCATGATCAGGGCGGCTTTGCAGGGCAGCCTGCGCAAGGTGAAGTATGTGCAGGAGCCAATTTTCGGTCTGTATGTGCCTGCCTCCTGCCCGGCTGTGCCGGCGGAGATCTTGTGGCCCAAGAGCACCTGGAAGGATGAAGAGGCCTATGATCGAAAAGGGCGGGAGCTGGCGGAGCTTTTCAAGGCCAATTTTGAACAGTTCCAGGACAAGGTTGAACCGGCTGTGCTTCAGGCCGGGCCGCAGGTATAGAGGACAGAGGACAGAGGACAGAGGACAGAAGACAGAGGATAGAGGACAGAAGACAGAGGATAGATGTCAAGGGAATCTGTATGCATCTTTATCTGCAATGCCCTACCGGGATCAGCGGAGATATGTTCCTGGCGGCCATGGCCGATTTGAGTCTGGACCTGAAGCCTTTGGCTGATATGTTGACCCAAGCCGGGGCCGAAGTCCGGATTGATGCGCATCCCGCTCAGCGCTGCGGGCTTCAGGGCACCCAGGTGCAGGTTGTGCCAATGGAAGATGCACCGCCGCTGCGCACCCTGGAGCAAATTTGCCCCCTCATCAAGGCTACGGCCTTTTCATCCCGGGTCCAGGCCAGGGCTGTTCAGGCCTTTGAGCGTCTGGCTCAGGTGGAGGCTCAGGTGCATGGAGTGCCTGTATCCGCAGTCCATTTCCATGAAGTGGGAGCTCTGGATACGGTGGTGGATATCCTGGGCTGCTTCTGGGCTCTGGAAGCTCTGGGTGTGGACAGGGTTACCTGTTCTGAACTGCCATGGTTCCAGGGAAGTGTGGACTGTGCCCACGGCAGGCTGCCCCTTCCCGCTCCGGCCACTGTGAGCTTATTGCAGGGAAAACCTGTCTTTCCAACCACTTTTGACTCAGAGCTCATCACGCCTACCGGGGCCTTGATTGTAGACCAGATCGTTTCTGCCTTCGGACCGGCTCCCCAGGGAACGCTTTCACGGTCCGGGACCGGATGGGGGCATGTTGATCTGACGCCGACCCCAAACGGGCTGCGGGCCTTTTTGTTTGCCGCAAGTCCTTGTCCAGAGCAAGAAGGGGTGGAGTCGGTCATGCTTTTGGAAAGCAATGTGGACCATCTGACCGGGGAAGAGATCGGGAGTGTGTATGGCCCGCTTTTTAGCGCCGGGGCCCTGGATGTCATCTACCTGCCCGGGGTGATGAAAAAAAACCGTCCTGGAGGGCTGCTGCAGGTTCTCTGCCGCAGACATGATCTGGCCCAGGTTCAGGCCTGTTTTGTGGATCAGACCATGACCCTGGGCCTGCGGCGCAGAGAGGTGGAGAGGATCATTCTGCCCAGGCAGAAGGAAAGCAGGGAAACAGCCTGGGGACCAATAGAGTCCAAGGTTGCCTCCTGGCAAGACCGAAAATGGAGAAGACCAGAATTCGAGGCCCTGCAGGAGCTGGCTCAAAAGACCGGCAGATCGGTGGTGCAGCTTAGGTATTTATTGCAGGGACTCGATGGCAAAGGGCAGGAGGAATGAGGTAAGTTTCTTTTTTTGCCCGCGTGGGGGCAAAAAATACTTCAGCTTTGCCGAAGGCAAAGCTGAACACTAGTCGAAGACCCCCTCCCGGGGGCATATATCAGACAGGATGCACTGGCTGCACTGGGGAGAGCGGGCCT
>JBKHIL010000320.1:0-2987 GCA_046538645.1 Desulfovermiculus sp. | reverse complement strand
AACTGGAAGAATCTGTACGATGAATGGCTGGACACCATTCGGGACTGGTGCATATCGCGTCAGATCTGGTGGGGCCACCGCATTCCGGCCTGGACCTGCCAGAAGTGTGGTCAGCTCATAGTGGCCCGGGAGGAACCCCTGCATTGTCCGGCCTGCGGCGAAAGCGCGCTTGTTCAGGACGAGGATGTCCTGGATACCTGGTTTTCTTCTGCCCTGTGGCCGTTTAGCACCCTGGGCTGGCCTGACGATACCCGGGATCTTCAGGTCTTTTATCCGACCAGTGTCTTGATCACCGGGTTTGACATCATCTTTTTCTGGGTGGCCAGGATGATGATGATGGGGCTGGAGTTCATGCCCGAAGTTCCTTTTCGGCACGTGTATATCCACGCCCTGGTCCGGGACGAAGAGGGCCGGAAGATGAGCAAGTCCACAGGGAATGTCATTGATCCCCTGGATATGATTCACAATTACGGAGCGGACGCCCTGCGTTTCACTCTGGCCGTGTTCGCGGCCATGGGAAGAGATATTAAGCTCTCCGAGTCCAGAATCGAGGGGTACAAGCACTTTATCAACAAGATCTGGAATGCGGCCCGATTTGCCCTGCTCAACCTGGATCAAAAGGTCCGGCCCCTGGAGCCAGCCACGGTTTCCGGGTTCAGCCACCGCTTTATTCTGCACGAGCTCGAACAGGTCAAGACGCAAGTGATCCAGGCCCTGGACACCTATCACTTTAACCAGGCGGCCCAGACTCTGTATCAATTTGTGTGGCATACGTACTGCGACTGGTACCTGGAAATGATCAAGCAGGAGCTCTCCAGTCATGACCAGGCGATACGCTCCCAGGCTCAGTCATGCCTGTTGCATACCATGTCTGAACTCATAATTCTCCTTCATCCCTTTCTGCCCTTTGTCAGCCAGGAAATATGGTCTCACCTGCCGGCCCGGGAGGAGGAGAACCTGGCGGCTGTTCGCTTTCCGCCCCTGCGGCCTGAGTGTGAAGAAATGTCCCTGGGTCGTGATATGGAATTTTTCCAGGAAGTTGTTGTCAGCATCCGCAATATCAGGAGCGAGCTCAATATCTTGCCCTCAGTAAAGCTCGATGTTCTGGTCCGGGCCACAGGCCGGAAAGCAGATTTTCTGCGTGGGCAGCGGGATGTGATTTCCAGCCTGGCCAGGTTGAAGGATTTACGTATACAAACTGACGTGAATCCGCCTCAGGCCGTGGCCAGTGCCGTGGTCAAGGGGTGTGAAATTTACGTGCCTTTGCTGGGAGTTGTTGATTTTGATGCCGAACTGGCCCGGCTGGGAAAGCAGCTGGCCAAAATTGATAAAGATATGCAGGGTCTGAACAGGAAGCTGGACAACGAGAGTTTTGTGGCCAAGGCCCCGGCCGAGGTGGTAGACAAGGAACGCTCCCGGCTGCAGGAACTGCAGGAAAAACGGGATAAGCTGGTGCAGCTGCAAAACAGGCTGCAGCAGTGCGTGGCTTAAATTTATGGCCATGCGGCCATAAATTTAGTTTTTGTATGAACACTGAAACCTGAAATTACAGATCATAATATGAGCAAAGTTTACCTTCTCGGGGCCGGGCCTGGTGATCCCGGACTGCTGACCCTTAAGGCCAGGGATATTCTGGCCATTGCCGATATTGTGGTTTACGACTATCTGGCCAGCCCCGGCCTTTTACAGCACTGCCGGGATGACGCCGAGCTTATCTATGTGGGTAAAAAGGGCGGGGAGCATACCATGAGTCAGGCCGGCATCAACTCCCTGCTGGTGGATAAGGCCAGGACCGGGCGGTGTGTGGCCCGCCTCAAAGGCGGCGATCCGTATGTCTTCGGACGGGGAGCGGAGGAAGCTGAAGACCTGGTGGCGGCTGGTATTGATTTTGAGATCGTGCCCGGAGTGACCTCGGCGGTGGCCGCCCCGGCCTATGCCGGCATTCCTCTGACCCATCGCCTGTACTCTTCGTCTGTGACCTTTATTACTGGTCATGAGGATCCAAACAAGGAAAAGAGCGCTCACAACTGGTCTGCCCTGGCCAACAGCGCCAGCACCCTGGTCTTTTTCATGGGGGTCAAAAACCTTGCCGCGATTACCGCCAATCTTCTCCAGGCCGGGATGGATGCGCAGACCCCGGCCGCTCTGGTCCGGTGGGGAACAACCTGTCAGCAGCAGACCCTCACTGCACATGTAAAAGATATTGCCTCCAAAGCCCGGGAGGCCGGCTTTCAGGCTCCGGCCTTGTTGATTGTCGGCCAGGTGGTAGGATTAAGAGATACTCTGTCCTGGTTTGAACACAAGCCTTTGCTGGGCCGGGGGGTGGTTGTCACCCGGGCCCGGGAGCAGGCCAGCGCCCTGTTGCAGCTGTTGGAGAACCATGGGGCCTGTTGTTTTGAGTTCCCGACCATAACCATCTCCGGTTTGGAGGATACGTTAGGTATCGAAGAAGCTGTTGATTGTCTGTCCCATTATGATTGGTGCATTTTTACCTCAGTGAACGGAGTCAAGCACTTTTGGTCGGTGCTGGAAAAAAAAGGGCTGGATACCCGGGCCCTGGGCCGGGCCAGGGTGGGGGCTATCGGACCGGCTACAGCCCAGGCCCTTGTGGACCGGGGAATACGTCCGGATGTTGTTCCTGACAAATATGTGGCTGAATCAGTGGTTCACAGTCTTGTTCAGGCAGGGGTTCAGGGCAAAAAGGTGCTTATTCCCAGGGCGGAAAAAGCCAGGGAGATCCTGCCGCAAGAGCTGGCCCGGGCTGGAGCGGAAGTGGATGTGGTTCCTGTCTATAAAACCGGTCTGGCCGAGCAGAGCGGAGAAGATATCCTGCAGGCCATGCAGGACGGGCGTATCCATTATGTGACCTTTACCAGTTCGTCTACAGTGGAGAACTTTTTCCAGCTGATCGCTCCGGAAAAGCTGCAGCCGCATGTTCAAGAACAGGTCAAACTGGCCTGCATCGGCCCCATTACGGCCAGGACCCT
>JBKHIL010000319.1:0-2988 GCA_046538645.1 Desulfovermiculus sp. | reverse complement strand
GATACCAGCGATGAGGCCTGGAGCAGAAATATGACTTCATTGGTGTATGCCGGCCAGGCGATGCGTAAGGCCTTTGGCAGTATGATCCGGCGGTAGAGCAGAGCACCGGACATGCCGCAGGCCCGGCCGGCCTCAATTTCTCCATAGGGCACACCCTGGATCCCGCCCCGGAAGATTTCAGCCGAATAGGCGGCCGTATTCAAGGTCAGGGAAAGAACAGCACAGAACCAGGCATTTCGAAAAAAACTCCACAGGCCGATATTGGTCAGGATATCCTGGAATTGTCCGCTGCCGTAATAGATGAGGAAGATCTGAACCAGCAGGGGCGTTCCCCGAAAGTAAAAGATGAAGGCGTAGACCGGCATCCACAGGCAGCGAAGCGAAGAGACGCGCATGATAGCCAGGGGAATGGCCAGACAGAAGCCGATGGCAACGCTTAGGCTGGTGATTTCCAGAGTGATCAAGGTGCCTTTGAGCAGCCGGGGGAGGCTGTCTACAATAATATCTATTGCCATCTCAGGCCCTCCGTACTCCCCGGTTGGCCCGGTTCTCCGCCCACTGCTGGAAGATATTTGAACCAATGGTGATCAGTAGATAAATAAGGGAGGCAGCAAAGAAAAAGGTGAAGGGCTTATGAGTGGCCCGGGCGGCAATATCGGCATTGCGCATAAGCTCCGGGAGTTGAATGACTGAGATAAGGGCTGTGGCCTTGATCAGGACCATCCATACGTTTCCCAGGCCCGGCAGGGCAAAGCGCATCATCTGGGGCAGGGTTATTCTTCTGAAAGTCAAGGCAGGGGGCATCCCGCAGGCCCTGGCGGCCTCAATCTGGCCTTTGGGCACTGCCATGTAGGCCCCGCGGAAGACCTCTGTGGCAAAGGCCCCGTAGATGAAACCAATGGTGGCTGTTCCGGCCACAAATGGATTTAAGGTGATATAGATATCGTACCCGGCCAGGGAAAGGATGTCCTGAATCAGTGTGGGGGCGCCGTAGTAGACGAGAAGAATAAGTACCAGTTCCGGGATGCCGCGTATAACAGTGGTGTAGCAGGTGGCGGTTCCGCGAATCAGGGCTGAGCGGGAGAGCTTGCACAGGGCCCCGATGAGTCCTAGGCAGATGGCGATGCCCAGAGAACATACCCCGACATAGATGGTCAACTTGGCCCCTTTGAGCAAGAGCCATCCGTAGCCTTGCAGTTCTAACAAAAATGATCTCCCGGTTCCTCGGACTGTATAGCTTTATGGCCTCAGCCCCGCCGGCAGCGGGGCTGAGTGGATTTTTTTGCCTGTTTTATTGAGGTGATGAACGAGATATGCCGATCAGGATTATTCATCCCCGTAAACATCAAAATCAAAGTATTTTTCATTTATCTTTTGGTATGTTCCGTCTTCTCGAATGGTTTGAATCGCTTTGTTCAGTTTCTTGCGCAGCTCATCGTCTTTTTTGCGAACCGCTATGCCGATACCTTCTCCAAACCACTCTTCATCGGTATACCCCGGGCCCACATACTCATAGTCCTGGCCGTCCTCTGTGTTTAAAAAACCTTCGAGCAAAACCACGGCATCTGCAAAAACCAGGTCCACCCGTCCGGAGACCAGGTCCATGTTGGCTTCTTCCTGGGTGGCGTAGGGTTTGACCTTGACCGTATCTCCAAAATTGTCGTCAATAAAGTTGGCACTGACCGTGGCCCGTTGGACACCCACGGATTTGTCCTTCAGGCCCTGCTCGGAAATTTCAACGTCATCGTCTTTGTGTTTTACGAATCTGGCCGGAGTCTGATAATATTTATCAGTGAAATCAACCTTTTGTTTTCGTTCCTCAGTGATGCTCATGGAAGCGATGATGGCATCGTACTTTTTGGCCAGAAGGCCGGGGATCATCCCGTCCCAGTCCTGAATCACGAATTCGCACTCCATATCCGCTGCATCGCACAGGGCCTTGGCGATTTCCACATCAAACCCCTTGAGATTTCCTTCCTGATCAATGTAGTTAAATGGAGGGTAGGCACCCTCGGTCCCGATGCGGACCTTGTCCTGAGCATAGCTCGCGGGGGCGAGGGCACAGACGGCAAAAACAGCCAAAAAACAAAGAGTAAAAAGTCGCCACATACGTTCCTCCTTGGGTTAGATGTCCTGATGGACGAATTGGTTAAAAAAACCTGGACAGGAATTGCCGACAGCGTTCTGAACTGGGGTGCTGAAAAATGTGCGCAGGTGGACCCTCATCCTCGATAATCCCGGCATGGAGAAAGATGACGTGCGAGGACACGTCGCGGGCAAAGCTCATCTCGTGGGTGGCTATGACCATGGTTCGGCCTTCCTGGGCCAAATCCTGCATGACGGACAAGACTTCGCCCACGAGTTCGGGATCCAGGGCCGAGGTAGGTTCATCAAACAACAGAACATCGGGCTCCATGGCCAGGGCCCTGGCAATGGCCGCCCTCTGCTGTTGACCGCCTGAAAGCTGGGCTGGATAGTAATGGGAGCGATCGGCGATGCCCACTTTCTGCAGATAGGCCATGCCGTGTTCTCTGGCCTCTTTTTTGGGTGTCTTCAAAACATGCAACGGCGCTTCAATCACATTGTCCAGCACAGTCATATGGGCCCAGAGATTGAAGTGCTGAAAGACCATGCCTAAGCGGGTGCGGATGCGGTCGACCTGATGCCTGTTTTGAGGGACGTTTTCTCCGCGGCGGTTGACCGTGAGCTCAATTTTCTCATCACCGACAAATATCTGACCTGAAGTTGGAACTTCTAAGAGATTAATGCAGCGCAGGAAGGTGCTCTTGCCTGACCCGCTTGAGCCGATCATACTGATCACATCCCCTCTGTGTGCGGTCAGGGACACACCTTTTAACACCTCAAGATCGCCGAAGCTCTTATACAAATTTTCCACAAAAAGGGCGCGCGGGGTATTCATGATCTGTATTGCCTGGTTGTGCCTCAAAGTTGCTGACAGGGGCCGGGGATGTACACAACACAAGATTG
>JBKHIL010000318.1:0-2995 GCA_046538645.1 Desulfovermiculus sp. | reverse complement strand
TCTTCGTTCCCAGGGTCCTCCCTGGGGACGTCTTCTTCTTATGGCTCCGGCCATCTTCTCATTTTTTTCGATACGTTAAAAGAAAACCAACAAGTAAGCTAACTTCTCGTTTCATACGAGAAGACAGAAGGCCGAGATCAGCGCTCTAGCTGCAGACGTTCAGTTTGCCGGAAATCTCAATCATGCGCAGCACCAGATGCCAGAAATCCAGCCGCAGCCAAGCTCAAGCCCCATCCCCTCGTGAGTTAAAAGTTCGCTCTTCCGCTTACGTCGCGCAGTCCCTAAAGTCGCTCACGTCGCTCTTCCGCCGTTTCTCTAAAAAATAACCTCCACTTTCTCTTCGTCCTGCTCCCGCTTGGCCTCGGTCTGACCGATCTTCCACGCTGTTTCTTTCAGACCCTGAAGACGCAGGAGAACGTCTTCCGCCACCCGCTCATCCACAATAAGGACCATACCCAGTCCGCAATTAAATATCTGCAGCATCTCCGGCCAGGACAGATTAGCCCTATCCCGTAACCAATCAAAAACAGGAGGTCTGCTCCAGGAGGAAAAGTCGATGCTGACCTTTACTCCGCGGGGCAATATCCGGGGCATATTGTCATACAGCCCACCGCCGGTGATATGGGCCATGCCTTTTATCTCAAAATCACGCAGGATATTCAGGATGGATTTGACATAGATCCTGGTCGGTTCCAGCAGTACCTGCCCCACGCTTTGGCCTGTATCGGGCATCGGTTGATAAAGATCAATATTGTGTTCGGCAAGAACCCGGCGGACCAGAGAAAAGCCGTTGGAATGCAGGCCGGAGGAGCCCAGGCCGATCACTGCCTGCCCCACCCCGACACTGGAGCCGTCTACAATCTTGTCATCGTCAACGATCCCAACACTAAAACCAGAGAGATCGTATTCCCCGGGCTGGTAAAAACCGGGGAGCTCTGCTGTCTCTCCTCCTAACAGGGCACAGCCCGCTTGCTGGCAACCCTCGGCTATACCGGTGATAACCTGTTCCGCCTGGTCCACATCCAGTTGGTCCGCTGCAAAGTAGTCCAGAAAAAACAGCGGCTTTGCTCCGTGAACCACAATATCGTTCACATTCATCCCCACCAGGTCAATGCCGATAGTATCGTGTCTATTCAGGGCGAAAGCCAGTTTGAGTTTCGTCCCCACCCCGTCTGTTGATGAAACCAGGACCGGCCGGCGGGTATCACTCAAATCAAGCTTGAACATGCCCCCAAACAGACCGATATCGCTCAAAACGCCCTTGGTGTGCGTTTTGGCTGCCAGGGACTTAATGCGCTTGACCAGTGTGTTTGCCGCCTCCAGATTTACCCCGGCCTGCCTATAGGCTGCTCCGCGATCCTGCATGTACCTTGCTCCTTATTCTCCTCGTCTATTTCTCTGTTCAGGCCTGATTCTTGTTTATCCACCGTGTGGGGGCCAAAGTACTGTGAGCTTGACCTCGGGCTGTTGCTGGCTGCCTCAGAAACAGAGTCAAACCCGATCCAGCGGAGTATTTCATTCTATCCATTGAATTCAACCTTGGCAAGCTTAAGATCACTATGAACCGAAATCAACACTCGAGCCCTGTTTCATGTCTCTGTGTTTTTTGTCCCGGTGCCACCGGCAGCGGACATTGACACTCACCCTGATCGGTGCTTATTACTTTACATAATCGAAGAACTGGCAACAGACAACTCATACCCAGGAGGCCATTATGCACCCGGCCAAACTCTGGATCCCCCGAAAGGATAATGCAGTGCAGTGCCGTCTATGCAGCCATTTCTGCCGGATTGAAGACAAAGAATATGGATTGTGCGGTGTGCGGGTGAATGAAGCAGGGGAACTGTATACCCTGGTTTATGATAAGGTCGCCGCCGCAAATATCGATCCTATTGAAAAAAAACCATTATTTCATTTTTTGCCTGGGAGCTGGAGCTTTTCCATAGGAACCATGGGCTGCAACCTGGCCTGTACCTTTTGTCAAAATGACAGCCTTTCTCAGGGACCGAAAAAAACACATCACATATCAGGCCAGCACATAACTCCGGAACAAATTATTCAATCGGCCATCAAGAACGGATGTCAAAGTATTTCATATACATATTCTGAGCCAACAATATTTTTTGAACTTATGTACGACACATCCGTTCTGGCTCGGAAATCCGGGTTGAAAAACGTCCTGGTCAGCAATGGATTTATGTCCACAGACTGCATCATGGAGCTTTCTCCTTATGCAGACGCCATCAATGTGGACCTCAAGGCCTTTACTGACGAGTTTTATTCCACCTATTGTCAGGCCCGGCTACGCCCAGTCCTGCGCAACCTAAAGACCATTCGGGAACAGGGATGGTGGCTGGAAGTGACGACCTTGATCATCCCAGGATTAAACGATTCCCGGTCCGAGCTTCAGGAAATGGCAAAATTTTTAGTTACCGAGCTGGGGGACAGTGTGCCCTGGCATATCTCCCGTTTTCATCCAGCCTATCTCATGCAGGACAGAGGCCCGACCCCAGTGGGCACACTGGAGATGGCCTATGATTTGGGGAAACAGGCTGGACTGAAATATGTCTATGTCGGAAATGTTCCCGGGCACAACAGTGAGACCACAATGTGCCCAGGCTGTGGACAACCTGTCATCAAGCGCCGGGCCTTTACCCTGGGGCAGGTCAACCTGGAGGGGAACAAATGCAGCCACTGCGGAGCCGAAATCGCCGGGGTGTTCTCTTAGTCAGCTTTGCCGGAGTCAAAGCTGACGTCTGATCTCTTTCTTCACGGACTTCCAATCTCTGGCAAAAGAAATCTCCTTGCTTTCAAATCTACTTTTGGCTAGAATTGCCAACATTCGTTTGAACGGAGTTGGGGCTTCCCCACTTGCACAAACGTTATTTGCGCTCTTTGGCGCAAAAAATATTTCAGACTTGCCGGAGGCAAGACTGAACGGGAAGTGGCGCAGTCTGGTAGCGCACCTGCCTTGGGAGCAGGGGGCCGCTGGTTC
>JBKHIL010000317.1:0-2996 GCA_046538645.1 Desulfovermiculus sp. | reverse complement strand
CATATAAAAATAAAGTTACAAATGAGGGCAAAAGGTTTAACCTTTTGCCCTCATTTGTATGCTATTTTTTGGAATCAATTCTGGCCCTGCTTTCCACATCGTTTAAGTCCAGATGATTGCGCATGTATTTCACTGATGCATCATGTATGGGCTGAAAATCCCATGGGGTATGTTTTCCGGTCATATGGGCCTTGAACACCAGCCGCCGCCGGTCTTGGCTTTCCAGGACCGCCTGGTGGACCTTTTCCGGATCCTGGTGATCCAGAACCGCCTGGTGCAGAGAATCCTGGATCCGGGAGTACTCCGGGTTGCCGGCCAGGTTGGTCATCTCATCCGGATCTGAGTGCACATCGTACAGCTGGGGAGGATCCGGCTGACTGTAGATATATTTATACTCATCTCTGCGGACCATGAAGCAGGGAGCAATGGCCCCTTCGCCCAGAAATTCGGAGATAACCGTCCGGCTGGCCTGAGTGTCTCCGTTTTCCAGAAATGGAACAAGGCTTTCCCCGTCTATGACATCAGCCGGTACGTTCAGGTGTTGATCATCTGCCAAATCAAGCAGAGTAGGCAACAGATCGACCAGAGACACCGGTGTCTGAACCCGCTTGGGTCCAAACCGCTCCGGGGCGTGGACGAGCAGGGGGACCCGGGCTGAGCCTTCAAAAAAGGACATTTTGTACCACAGGCCTTTCTCTCCCAGCATATCGCCGTGGTCTGCGGTGAACAGGATGATGGTGTTCTCTTTCATGCCGGTGTCATCCAGGGCCTTGAGCAAATTCCCTATTTTGTCGTCAATATAGCTTATCTGTCCGTAGTAGGCCCGCCTGGCATTTTTGATATCTTCATTGGTGATCTTGGTCACATCGGCTTGATATGCAGCACGCAGGCGCCGGCTGTGGGGGTCCAGTTCCTGGTCCGACAGGGCTCCCACCCGGGGAAGGTTGACGGTCTCCTGATCGTAGCGGTCCCAATGCTCTTGGGGACAATTGTAGGGATCGTGAGGATCGGTGAATGAGCATACCATGCAAAAGGGCCGGGGGTCATCACTTCGGGCCATATCGTAGATTTTGCGAACTGCGTAGAACTCGGCCTCATCATCGAAGTCGATTTGATTGGTTCGCTCACAGGGCCCGGCCTGGGTTACGCTGGACATATTGTGGTACCACCAGTCAAAGCGGTGGTCTGGATTTTTCCAATCCGGAGTCCAGCCGTGATCTGCCGGATAGACGTCAGAGGTTAGACGTTCTTCAAATCCATGCAGCTGATCTGCGCCGACAAAGTGCATCTTTCCGGATAAACAGGTCTGGTAGCCGCTGGCCCGGAGATAGTGGGCGAAAGTGGGGATGTCGCCGGGAAACTCAGCTCCGTTGTCATAAGCTCCGATGCGCGATGTGTGCTGACCGGACATCATGGAAAAACGGGACGGTGCGCAGAGCGGGTTATTGCAGTAGGCGCTGTCGAAGATGACTCCCTCCTCAGCCAGGGAATCCATGTTTGGGGATTGGACAACCGGGTTTCCGTAGCACGGCAAGGCCTGAGCTGCGAGCTGATCGGCCTGGATGATAAGAATGTTCGGCCGCTTGGAGTGCATACCCCCTCCATATGTTTTTTGTTCACAGATAAAAAGACTAACTCATAAACGATTCAATTTCTGACCGGGCTGATTGCAGTCTGGATGTGATCCGCTCATACAGGGCCGGGTTGTGCTTCATCCTGGCCGGCATGATGCCCACGCCCAGGGTCATAGCCACCTTGTCTGCCTCGTAGAGCGGCACGGCAAAACGTCTCATGCCGGGGAAAAAGATACCCCGGTCGTCCAGCAGACCAGATGAACGGGCCTGAAAAATCACATCTTTCACTTCCTCCTGATCCAGGCCTGCTTCGTGGGATGCGACTTGCTGGGACAGAAAGCTTTCATCCTCGAGCAGGTCCCGGGGCATAAAAAAGACTGCCCCCAATACCGAGATGTGCAAGGGCAGGCTCTTTCCGGCCTGCCACAAGGCCGGAGAGTCGGGATCGACGAAACTTTCCAGGCAAAACAAGCGCTGGTCGATGCAGGTGAACAGGTTGACCGAAATGCGGAGATCTTTGTGGAGTTGCTCCATGCAGGAGCGTATGACCTGAATCGGGGTGTTTTTCGCAGCCATGCAGCGGCCCCAGAGATATGTTTTCCTGCCCAGGACATACGCTCCGTTTCCAGCTTTTTCCAGGATCTTTTCCCGGGTAAGTTCTTTTAAAATTTTGCTCACAGTGGCCGGGCTCGGGTGATCAAGTTCAGCAGCAATATCTGAAAAACGCAGCCCCCGCTCGCTTTTGCTAACAGCATCGATAACCTGGATAGCCCGGGAAAGGATTGTGGCGCTCATAAGTCACTACGCATATGTATAGAAATGTATCGATATAGAAAGTACATAGCAAGTGCGTACTGAGATGTCAAGCGTCCCGGGTATACCTTCAAGGGTCCCCCTAGTGAGGCGGTGTGACCACACTGTCTTTTTGTTCCCTGCAATATAACTTCAATTTTTGCCAATTGGTAAATTCTTATTGCACTTAAATATCTTAAATGGGTTGCAATTTGATGATTTCTTCTTTATCATTTTTTCCAAAAGAGATGAAAGTAAATATAGATCTTTGCAGGAGATGAGGAGAAAGATATCAGGAGCAATTTTATGGAAAAGTATGTACAAGAGGCATTGGATATTGTGAAGGCGCAGGCAAGTGTTCGGAACATGACAGAAGACGAGATCACCTCAATGGTGCAAGGGATCTCTCAGCAACTGAAGAAAATTGCTGAAAAGGGTGAGGATCAGGTCACATCAAAGCAGACTCAAGAGCCAGCAGTTGATCCGAAAAAAGCAATCCGGGAAAAATCTGTCGTATGCCTGGAGTGCGGAAAGACATTTAAGGTCTTGACCAAGCGGCATCTTGCTTTGCACAATCTGACTCCGGAAGAGTACAAGGCCAGGTGGGGACTGAAGAAAAACACAGCCTTG
>JBKHIL010000053.1:0-8641 GCA_046538645.1 Desulfovermiculus sp. | reverse complement strand
TGTCTTGGACCTGATCTTGGGTCATGGCAGTCTTTCCTGTCAGCTTTGCCTGCGGCAACTCCGACAAATTTTTCTTCTTTTGCTCGCTTTGGAGCAAAAGAAGAAAAATTTGTCGGATTGATTAAGGATGAAACGTGCTCTTTGACATGCAGGGGCGAATGATCATTCGCCCTTTTATGGCCAGTCAAACGCCTGCGCGTGGCTGCCGTTTGTAGTATTAATTGATTTGATCCAAGCTCGCAAGGAGAGGCAAAAATTGAGTGCCGGATATTGGCGTTAGTGGACGCTTAAGTTTCTTCTCGTTCAAACAGCTATCAGTTAACGGTAAGTTTCTTGTCAAGTTTTGGTGGTTCAAGCCGATTTCCGCATCCAGGCCGATGCGCACAGCAGGTTGAGTCTGGCCTGAAACACTTGACGCCTGCCATGTAACATGTTACAAGGAGCAATAAATAAGGAGAAAAGCATGGCTGCCCATGTAAAGGAACGTATGAAGCAGTACAGAGAGCGTTTACGAAAGGCAGGTCTGCGGCCAGTGCAAATCTGGGTTCCGGATACCAATGCACCTGGCTTTGCACAGGAAGTGCAGAGGCAATCTTTGCTGGTTTCCCAACATCCTAAGGAGCAGGAGGTTTTGGACTGGATTGAGCAGACAGCTGATTTCGAGGATTGGACGTGGAAGGGTTGAAAAGAGGCGATATTGTCTTATGCGTCGCCCCTGGAGCATATGGTAAACCCAGGCCAGCTGTAGTGGTGCAGACTGATTATGCGAACCAGACACATAAAAGCATAGTTGTCTGTCCATTGACCAGCTCACTTCAGGAGGCTCCTCTTTTTCGGATCAGAGTTATACCTTCTGAAGAAAGTGGATTAAAAAAAGAGAACCAGGTAATGGTGGATAAGATTGTAGCCTTGCCGCGAGAAAAGCTCACCCATATTATCGGCCGGATAGATGAGGATACAGTGGTGCGCATCAATCGATCAATAGCCTTCTGGCTGGGACTTGTTGCATAAGAGTGTCCAGCATGAAAAGAATCATAACTCATCCAAAGAGGTGTTCTTCACTCGAAGACTCGTTGAGAATGACACAACATATCTCTAGTCTTCCCATGTCATTTCCTTTGAAGACTCAGGACCGGCTCTGAGTGAGTCTGTGAGCGAAGGATCTCTGTTCTGTAACTTAAAACTTTCAAGCCGAAAAGCGGGAGAAAAATGTTTGGCACGTATGAATTCCAGCCTTTGTCCGTCAAAGACGTCCTGTCTTCTATCCGGGTGGATGAGTTGCGCACAATGATCAAAACAGTGCAGAGGCAAGCAGATGGCCACCCAGGCAAAAAAGTTGAAAAACCAAGGCTTGACCAGCCCGCCTCCCACCGCAAAGGAGATCTCGTGGACTGGCTTGTTGGGATGATCATTCAGCAAAAAACAGCCAAATTTATCTATGAGATGATGCATTCCCTGGAAAAAAACGCCATGAGTGAGGTGGTCCATCATCCGCAAGGAGTATTTGACCCAGTGCAGATAGAAGCCAAGTACGGGGCCTATCCTGATATATATGGATTTAAGCTGACCCGGATTTCCGGGAAACGAATCGCGGACAAGGGAAAGAAGTATTGTCCTTTATTGAAGATCGTCCTGGCTGAAAAAAAGATCATGGCCCGTGACGTTCAAAGGACATATCGACAATTCGTTCCTCATCCTGCTGCGACGGTTCCGGGGCAGATTGAAAAACTTCCGGAAAATTTGTCCCTTCCCAGCGGCGAAACGACCTCTGAATACAATGTTGTGCTCACTGAACAAAGCGCCCTCATCGATGTCCAGGCCATGCTCAATCTGGTGACCAAAGGCAAGGTCGGGGTTGGGGCCAAAACCGGCCGGATTTCCAAATCCGGGGTTAAAAACGTACGTCAGGCCCTGGGTCAGGGAGATTTCTATCCGCCGGAAGAGGAAACTGGAGACGACTGCGATGTGCAGATGGGGCCGGCCGGCATCCGCCCCTTTGCCTGGCCCTTGCTCTTGCAGGCCGCAAACCTGGCTCAGATCGAGGGCAGTAAGCTGGCTTTGACCCGCAGCGGCCAGGCAGCTCTGAAGAAAAAACCTCATGAGGTGATCAAAACCTTGTGGGAGCGCTGGCTAAAGACGACGGTTCTGCACGAAATGAACCGGATAGAGGTGGTCAAGGGACAAAAGTCGAAAAAGAGGCCCTTGCATCAAGCCAGGATGGGAAGAGAAAATCTGGCCCAGGGACTGGCTGATCTTGAGCCCTGCAAATGGATCCTGCTGGAAGATTTTTTCAAATACCTCTTTGCCCGGGGGGATGTGGTGGACATTGTGCGCAGCGACTGGCCCTTGTACATTCTGGACCCTGAACACGGCAGCTTCGGCTACGCTCATATCACCTGGGACCATTTGACCGGCCGCTTTGCCCGGGCTTTTTTGCTCGAATATGCGGCTACTCTGGGCATTATTGATGTAGCCCTGGTGCCGCCCTGGGGTGCTGTATCTGATGTACGGGATCTGTGGGGGGCGGACAATTTGACCTGCTTGAGCCGCTACGACGGCCTGCTGGCCATGCGCCTGACTCCTCTGGGGGCCTGGGTTTTGGGCCAGACCGAGACCTACACCCCTGCCCCGCCCACATATTCCCTGCAGATTGTTTCTGAACAGGAGATCAGAGTCCTCGACGCCGGTCCAGGGGATGAAGCCAAAACCAGACTGGAACGCTTCTGCATCCAAGAAGATGACCAGACCTTCCGCCTGGACGGGGGCAAGGCCTTGCAGGCCATGGAACAAGGCATGTCTGGGGAGGAAATGCGGGAGGCCCTGGTTCAGGGCAGTGGACAGGAGCTTCCGGCTCAGGTCGCGGCCTTTGTGACCCACATGGAACAAAGGGCCGGTCTGTTTCGGATTGCCGGACAGGGCCTTGTGGTGGAGTGCAGTGATCCCAATGTCCGCAATGCAGTGCTGGGCGATGCAAAAATGCGGTCCCTGTGTCTTCCGGCTGGTGATTCAGCTCTGGTGGTCCGTAAAGAAGATGAAGAAGCATTTCGGGACTGTTTGCATAAACTGGGCTATGCCTTGCCATTGGGGTGAGGGCGGAAGAGAGAGGTCAGAAGACAGAGATCAAAGATCAGCGTGAGGATAAACAGCACATGAACGATACGCAAAAACGAGGCCTGCGTATATATGAAAATGAACTTAACCCGGACGAACAAAAACTTCTTCAGGTCTGCGCCCTGTTTCAGGAGCCGATCAGCCGGACCAATCTGCTGAAGATTGTACGCAAGATATGGCCGGAGTTGTGGTCCGGGGTGAAGAAGGCCGGGGACCTGGATCCATATATTCAGAACCTGCAAAGCAAGCGGCTCCTGGATTCGGATCTGATGTGCATGCGCTCCATGCAGGAGATTGTGGCCCGGAAGGCGGCCCTGGATGATAAGTTCAAAGAGCTGGCCGAATACATCAGCCAGGAATGGCCGGCCAAATTGTCTTCGCATTGGGGGCGGAAAAGCTCATACAGCGAACTCCGATTATATCGGGACCTGCGCCTGAGCCTGCTCAGGCATGACTCCAAGGGTATACAGGAAACCTACCAGATTATTCAAGCCTACTTCGGATATGATCTGGATTATGCTGTACCCTTTGTCTCCATGACCACCAACCCCTTTGATCCTCAATGGATGCAGACCCTGCCTGTGGATATTCAGACCATGCTGCTGACCGATGTCTTGGAATATGCTGTCTGGACCTGTAACCAGCACCCGAAAATATCTGCCTATGCCCGGGCTCTGACTATAAACGATTCTGTTTCCCAGTATCTGCGAATTCGATTTTTTTCTGCCCTGACCAAACTGATGCTCCTGGCCTTGGACCTGGAGGGGGCTGAAAAAACTTTGACCAAGGTGGAAAATGATCTGCAGGCCATGAAACTGCAAGGGTGGCTTCTGTTTTTGCAGGGCCGGCCGGAGGAGGGAGGGGATATCTTTGAGCAGGCCCTGAGCATCTTGCGCAAAAATCACAGATCCAAGACAGCATACTTTGGGGATGAATGCGGACTGATCTATGCCTTTTGCCTGCTCAAGACCCAGACCCCCAAGGCCTGGAAAAGACTGAGCAGCCTTTTGGAAGACGCCCAGCGCAAGCACAATGTGGGTACCCTTTTCCTGCCGGGCTATATGGCCTTGCAGGCAGTACTTGCCTACCGTCAAGGGCAAATGGATGAGGTCGGCAAACAGTTGGAGGAGGCGGAGGCCAAAAGTCTTGGGATCATGGCGTATTTGACTGTGGCCCTGGCCCGCTTTTGGGTTGGAAGCGAGATCAAAGACCAACGCCAAGAACACCTTCATATCTTGCTGCATGCCGGGCAAGCACAGGGTATGAACTGGCTGGTGTTTGAACTTGGGACCCTGCTGCAGCACGCAGGGGAACAGGTCCTTTTAAAGGCTGAAAAAAAGACATGGAACAGAATACGAAAGGAATGCCAACTGACTCCTCTGGCCGAGGTACTCAAGGTAGAAGAGCCATGGCGGCAGGCCCTGTATGCCTTGCAGGAGGTAGCCGGGAATGTATCAGCCGCAGACAAAGGGGCCTCGGAGTACCGCATGGCCTGGCTGATCCACCATTCAGGAGGAGCGTATGTACAGATACAGCCCAAATTGCAAAAACGAAACCCAAAGGGGCAGTGGACCAAAGGGCGGAATGTGGCTTTAAACAAGCTCTATCATCAGGCTGATACCATGGATTACTTGACCCAGGAGGATCGAAAGCTGATTTCTGCCCTCCAGCACTATTACAGCCCGTACAGCGGGAGCTGGTATGCATTCGACCCGGTAAAGGTCCTGCCCTTGCTGGTCGGGCACCCCAGGCTGTTTCTGGAATCCAACCCTGAGATCGCAGTGGAGTTTGTCCAGGGTGAGCCGGAGATATCGGTCCGGGAGTCAGATCAGGGCTATGTCTTGTCCATGTCCCCGAAGATAGAAGGAAATTCCTTTCAGGTGTATCGAGAGTCCCCGACCAGATTCAAGGTCCTGCAGATCGCTCCGGAGCATAAACGTATTGCTTCTATTTTGGAATCACATACCCTTTCCGTGCCCAGGTCCGGGTATCAGGAACTGGCCAAAACCGTATCCTCGCTCTCAGGCTTGGTCACCGTCCATTCCGACCTTCAGACCCAGTCCGGGGATGCATCCCAGGTCCAGGCCGATTCCCGGCCGGTGATGATTGTCGTTCCGTCCGGAAGCGGCTTCCGGGTGGAGATGATTGTCCGGCCTTTGGGCTTGTCCGGCCCTTCCCTGCAGCCTGGGCAGGGACAGAGCAGCATCATGGCTGAAGTTGAGGGCCGGAGGATGCAGGCTGTTCGGGACTTGGAGGACGAAGCACGTCGGGCCAGGGAGGTGGAGAACGCCTGTCCAAGCCTGTCCGGATTTGAGGACCAGGATCTCAGCTGGATTATGCCTGATCCCGAGGCCTGCCTGCATCTTCTGTCTGAGCTCAAAGCCTTGCAGGATGAGAAAAAGGTACAGGTCCTGTGGCCGGAAGGCGAAAAGTTGGCTGTGACCAGGACCCTGACCATGGATGATCTGCATCTTAGCCTGAGCGGTAAGCAAAACTGGTTTGAAGTGGAGGGGTATGTAGATGTCGACTCCGATACCGCTCTTCAGCTCAAAAAACTGGTGCAGACCGTTCCGGAGACTCGTTTTGTTCCCCTGGATGCTACCCGTTATGTTGCCTTGAGCCGGGGGCTTCGCCGCCGACTGCAGGAGATCGGACAACTTTCGGAACTGCACGGCACATCGGTGAAGATGCCTGCCCATGGCTCCCTGGTCCTTCAGGATCTGGAGCACGAGGCCGGCACATTCAGCGCGGATCGTTTTTGGTCTGAAAAGACGCAGGCAATCAAAGAGGCCATGGCCTCAAATCCTCCAGTACCTTCTACCCTCAAGGCCGAGCTGCGCGAGTACCAGGTTCAGGGTTTCCAATGGCTGTCCAGACTGGCCAAAATGGGTTTTGGGGCCTGTCTGGCCGACGACATGGGGCTGGGCAAGACCATGCAGGCCCTGGCCGTGATCCTGGAGCGGGCTCCACATGGGCCGACCTTGGTTGTAGCCCCTACGTCTGTCTGTGCTAACTGGCTCTCCGAAGTCCAGCGCTTTGCCCCTACCCTGCGGGCCAAAACGTATGCAGGCAAGGACCGGAAGGAAATTCTGAACAAACTCCAGCCGTTTGATCTTATTATCTGCAGCTATGCCCTGCTCAATCAGGATGCTGAAGAGTTGGCCGGCGTATCCTGGCAGACCCTGGTCCTGGATGAGGCGCAAGCCATCAAGAACTGGAACGCCAAACGGACCCAGGCGTCAATGAAGCTGCAGGCCGGGTTTTCCATGATCACCACTGGTACGCCCCTGGAAAACAATTTGAATGAACTGTGGTCTTTGTTTCGGTTCATCAACCCCGGACTGCTGGGCCCCAGAAAAAGGTTTCATGAGCGGTTTGTCCTGCCGATCCAAAAGGAACAGGACCAGGAGCAGAAGCGAGCCTTGAAGCGGATTATCCGGCCTTTTATTCTCCGTCGCCTCAAGTCCCAGGTCATGGAAGAGCTCCCGGCCCGAACTGAGGTAACTTTGAAGGTGAGCATGAGCGGGCAGGAGGCCGCCTTGTACGAGACCATGCGCCGTCAGGCCCTGGAAAATCTGGAAAGCAGGGATGCAAATCATGGCCAGAAGCACATGCAGATTCTGGCCGAACTGACCAGGCTGCGTCAGCTGTGTTGCGATCCTCGGCTGGTCTATCCAGAAAGCGCAATTTCAGGTTCCAAGCTGGACTTGCTGCAGGATCTGGTGGCCGAGCTTTTGAGTACCGGCCACAAGGCCCTTATTTTCAGTCAGTTTGTGAAAAATCTGCATCTGGTTCAAGAGCGCCTGCAATCCCTGGGAGTCGAGTATCGCTATCTGGACGGAAGCACGCCCATCAGGGTGCGGGAACAGGAAATCAGTGCCTTTCAAGCCGGGCAGGGGGATGTGTTCCTGATCAGCCTCAAGGCCGGGGGACTGGGCATCAATTTGACAGCGGCTGATTACGTTATTCACCTTGACCCGTGGTGGAATCCAGCGGTGGAGGATCAGGCCGCGGATCGGGCCCACCGTATCGGCCAGGACCGGCCGGTGACCGTATACCGCCTGGTGACTGAGAACACAGTGGAAGAAAAGATCGTCCAGCTGCACGCTGAAAAGCGGGATTTGGCCGACAGCCTGCTGGAAGGCAGCGATGTGAGCCACAGGGTGGATGCAGAGGAGCTGATGCAGCTCTTGCGGGATGATGCTGCTGGGTGAGGTATATTTTGTCAGCTGTTACGGGGCTCTCGTGACTGGCATGCATGACTGAAAGCACAATGCTTCGGCAGGTATGATGCAAAGGGAGGAGGGATATGAGCGATCAGCATACACACCACTCTACATCCGGGATACACAAACTGCTTGATATGCTCACTGCCCAGGCGGTCCGGGTTCGGGAGCTGGAAAAGAGCGCGGATACCTGCTTGCACGAACAGGGAGATATCGACCAGTACACAGCAAATCTGCACTCCAAGGCCGAGCTGCTCAGCGAGCTCTCTGATCTGGCCCAGCCGTACCTTCAGGATCTGCCGGCAGAACAACAAGAGAAAATAGCTCAGCAGCTGGAGGCCTTTTCCCGAAATGCCCAGCAGGCCCTGGAAGTGGACAGCATTTTCTTCATGCGCCAGCTTCTGTACCCGGAAGACTACGTGGAAGGGGAGGAGAATGACCTGGAGAAACTTATCAGCTCATTAGTGCCGTATTGAATTTATTGAAATACAATGAAGTCATTTGTTCCATCTCGAGTATCACAAAAGAACCCTCCCCTGGGCCCTCCCTGCGGCCCAAAGCGGCTGCAGGGAGGGGAATCAGATAAAGGGCGGATCCTCTCTTCGAAGCGGCAATAAGAAATTGACACTGCACAACGGGCGGGGAACTATTGTCCCAGGGAAATGGGCTTGCCAGTCCGGTAGACCACGGCTTGGCAGGCGGCGACGATGTTGTGGTTTATATCTGTGACCTTGATTTCGAAAGTGGCCGTCTTACGGGTGCAGCTTATCTCCCGGGCCTCGGCCGTCAGAGTCGTGGTTGAGGCCGGGCTGCTCACATAGGTCACGTTCACGTTCAAGGCCACGGCAATGGTTCCTCTGGTTTGGCTGGCGGTCTCAAAGGCTTCATCGATGAGAGCAAATACTGCTCCGCCGTGGGCCCGATTGTACATATTGGCCATTGAGCCAGGATCATAGTCCATTTCCACCTTTGAATACCCCAGTTCCAGATCCACAAGGCGCATGTGGAAGCTTTGAGCCAGAGGTTCCTTGTCCACGGCCTGATATATAGCCGTTTTAATTTCCGGATCGATATTATCTGCGGGGTACACAGCAATCTCCTGGGTTTCAAGGCAGGCAGAGACGGCCCGTGGACAGGAGAAATGTGTGGCACTATAGTCTCTGCTGAAAGTCTGATCTTGACCAAAAAGAAGAGCTTGGTTCAAGGTGCCACTTTCAATGGTTATTGTCTATGACCGTGGGAGAGACCCCACGGTAATTTTGTTCTCAGGTGTAAGGTGCCTTAAGTGTTCAGGTTTCAGCGCC
>JBKHIL010000316.1:0-3044 GCA_046538645.1 Desulfovermiculus sp. | reverse complement strand
TCTGGGAGCAATTCGCAGACATGAAAAGGAGTGGTCAGCTCCGGGATCCGGCTGAAGTGGCCGAACTGGCCCTGGCCCTGGCCTTATACATCCCTGAGAAGCGAAACGGAGAGTCGTTTTCCATGCAGGATCTCCCCCAACTTCAAGCCCAAACGTCATAAAAAGATGCACATCGATATCATCGGATTTCCCATGGACCTGGGGGCTGACCGGCGCGGGGTGGGCATGGGCGCGGCCGCCCTGCGCATTACCGGAATCAAAGACAGGCTGGCGGCCCTGGGGTATACTGTCAGCGATCTAGGGGATATTGCGGTTCCCAACCGCGAGGATCAGGCAGTGGACAACCCCAAGCTTAAGTTCTTACCTCAGATACTGGCCTCGTCCCGGGATCTGGCCCGGCAGGTGGAAAGCTCCCTGCTCCAGGGACATCTGCCCCTCTGCCTGGGCGGAGACCACTCCATTGCTCTTGGTTCCATCGCCGGTCTGTCCTCAGCAAGCAAGCGCAATGGGCTAACTCCGGGCCTCATCTGGATCGACGCCCATCCAGACGTAAATACCGACCAGACCACGCCCTCCGGAAACATCCACGGCATGCCCCTGGCTGCCTCTCTTGGTCTGGGACATCCTGAATTGGTCGGACTGAACAGTCCGGGTCCAAAAATCAGGCCCGAGAACTGCGTCCTGCTCGGAATCCGAAGCATAGATCCCCTGGAAAAGAAGAATCTCCAAAAGCTCGGCGTCCTGGTGTTCACTTTGACCGACATCGACCGGATGGGCATTGGTCCGGTCATTGAACAGGCCCTGGATACCATTGTGTCCAGGGTTGACTGTCTGCACGTGAGTTTCGATCTGGACTCCCTGGATCCGAGCGTAGCACCAGGGGTGGGTACTCCTGTGCCCGGCGGACTCACGTACCGCGAAGCTCACCTGGTCATGGAGGCCATAGCCGAGACCCACATGATCGCCAGCATGGATGTGGCTGAGGTCAACCCTGTCCTGGACGTGAAGAACCAAAGCGCGGAAGTGGCCGCAGGCATCGTGGCCTCCTGCCTGGGGAAGAGGATACTGTAAAGGGCCAAAGCAGGTGCTGTCCCCAACCCCAAAGAAGTGATTGCAAGCGCAATTGAAGCCTACAATCAACGCATTGAAGCGGTTGGAGTGTTTAGTGACGGTTTAAGGAGATTTTGATGGCCCAGTTTGAGGTCTTTGAAAACCCCAATAGAGTGAAGTCATTGAGGAGATCGTCGCGCACCCCTGCTACTACCAAACCGTCCGTTTCATACACGCTCTTCTTCCTTTGTCTTCTGCTCCCGCATGTACGCTTTCCACCCCGGACACCACCGGGTATGCCACCTCCACAGCCTGGCTATCCAGGAATTGGGCCTGGCTTCAGCCTTTTTCCGCCATGGGCACTGTTCACATTTGGCCATAATAACTCCTCTGCGCCGGATGGCTACTCCTTCTATATCCTCGTTGAATAAACAGCTCCAAGGAAACATAACCAAAACCTTATACCAAACAGGTGCTTACGCGCCACCGGTGTCTACAAGGGCTGCCCCTTTGGACTTGGGAAGAATTAACAGCGGTTGAGAGCAACCGCAACTTACTAAACAACACACTTCGTTTTTGTAATCCCGGCAACAACCCTCTCAAATCCGGTCCTCAGTCCCCTGCCTTTTGCTTCTCCCGGACCTCAGTCAGGCAGTATACGCCTTCCCCTGAAGAAGCCGGGTGGAAACAGAGGTTGTCCGAAGTGCAGGCCGAAGGCCGTTCATCTCCCTGCTCCCAGCGCTTAATAAGCTCCGGTTCCCGGATCAAGGGCCGGGCCATGGCCACAAAATCAGTCACCCCCCTTTCGATCAGATCTTTGGCCTTGGACAGAGAACGGATGCCCCCAACCAAGATGAGGGGCAGAGAGATCCTCTTTTTGTATTCCTGAGCCTCTTGCACATAAAAGGCATTTTCCTCTTTGGATCGCACTTTGGCCTTGCGCACCGGAATAAAGTCCCCGGACAAGGGGGTCCCCCCGCTGAGTTCCACTCCGTCAAGGCCCTCAGCTTCCAGCATCCGGCAGACCTCAACCATATCTTCGACACTCAGGCCAGGCTGCAAAAAATCCTGGGCATTTATCTTCATCAATACCGGATAGTCCGGACCCACCTGCCTTCGAATGCTGCGCAGAACTTCCAGGACAAGCCTGGCCCTGTTCTCCAGACTCCCGCCGTATTCATCCTTTCTGCGATTAAAATACGGGGACAGGAACTGGCTGAGCAGGTAGCCGTGCGCGGCATGGATCTGCACCCCGTTAAACCCGGCCTGTCTGGCCCGCAGGGCGGCAACGGCAAAAGCCTCCCCGATCTCTTCGATCTCTGCTTTGCTCATCTCCCGGCAGGCAAATCCATCCTTCTCCTTGTCCAGGGCCGAAGGCCCTGACGGCTCTTGTCCTGTAAGCTTAGCCGGAGCCTGACATCCGGCATGAGCCAGCTGCAACACGATCCGCCCACCGGCCTCATGGACTGCCCGGGCCATATCTGTCAGCCCGGGCAGGAGATTGTCGCTGTACACCCCCAGCTGCCAGGGGCCGGCTTGACCCTTGGGCAGCACATAGGCATGCCCGCTGATGATCAGTCCCACTCCGCCCCTGGCCAGGCGTTGCATCAGTGCGGTCAAGTCCTTTGTCACCTCCCCTTTTTCAGAGGCCATACCCTCCCAGGTAGCCGAACGGACAAAGCGGTTTGGAAGGGAAATATCTTTGATCCGGACAGGTTCAAAAAGATCGGGCATAAATTTTCCTCCAATAAAATCTCGATTCATGCGGATATGATACTTGTGTAACATATCTGGAACATTTTCAGCCAACAACCAAACAAATAAATATATGAAGTTATTTCAAGGTGATATACAAAACACTGAGCACAGGTTGTTGTTATCAGGAATACAGAACAAATACCCTGAAATTTTTTGACAATGAGAATTAGAACCTCAAAGCCTTGAGATGTATTGACTGGCTGACAAAAACAAGGCAGTATGTATTTAGGATAATA
>JBKHIL010000315.1:0-3056 GCA_046538645.1 Desulfovermiculus sp. | reverse complement strand
CAGCTTACAATTGATGATTAACCCGCATTGAAACTGATACGATAAAGAGTCAAGCAGCCGAGATCAGGCCTTCAGCGCCTTGGTGGGAAAGACTCCCTGAACAAACACGACATCATATGTTCATCCGCATTCACAGCATCTGCATGGGATCCAGATCCAGGTTGATCCGGCATTGCCCCGGATTTTTGGCCGAGGCCAGAAAACGGGCATAAGTTGAACGAATAGCCGCCCAGGAATCGGCCTTGAGCAGGCACTGAAAACGAAGCCGGCCCCGCAACTGGCTTAAAGGGGCCGGGGCCGGGCCCAGGACCTTCACCCCATTCCTGGATCCGTCTTGTCGAAGAGACGATCCCAGGTCTTTGAGTCGGTGAAAGTCAACTTCCGAATCAACCGGAACACTCATGCGCACCAGGGCCAGCTTGACAAACGGCGGATACTGCATCCGCTGACGCAGGGAAATCTCGTGAGAATAAAAGCCTTCAAAATCATAGTCCTGCACAAAACGCCAGCAATAGTGATCCGGGTTGCGGGTCTGAATATACACCGTCCCCGGCTGCTCTCCCCTCCCGGCCCGGCCGGCGACCTGGACCAGGAGCTGGAAAGTGCGCTCTGTGGCCCGGTAGTCGGGAAGATTTAAGCCCACATCCCCATCAACGACAATGACCAGGGTGACCTGGGGAAAATTGTGCCCCTTGCTGCACATCTGGGTGCCCACCAGGACCTGGGCCCGGCCCCTTGCAAAGCGGTCCAGGATATCCTCCATGCTCCCCTGGGGCCGGGTGCTGTCCCGGTCCAGACGCAAGGTGGCGATATCCGGATCCAGCCTGGTGCGCAGATATTCTTCAACCTGTTCCGTCCCCTGATTTAGAGGCACAAACTGGTGCCCCCCGCACGAGGTGCAGGGCGAAGGAAAGGGCCGGGTATGCCCGCAATAATGACAGACAAGACGATGCAGATGCTTGTGATAGGTAAGACCCACTGCACAATGCTCACACCGCACCACCTGAGCACATGAGGTGCAGTAGACCAGGGGGGCATATCCCCGCCTGTTGAGCAAGATGATGGCCTGTTCCCCATTGTGCAGGCATTGGTTAAGGGCCTGCCGGCAGCGGTGACTAAACGGTCCGTCTTCTTCAGGCTCCTGCAGCAGATTAACCAATTCAATCCCGGGCAGGTTCCTGCCGCTGACCCGGGCTGGCATGGAGAGCAGACCGACCTGATTGCTGCGGGCGGCATGAAAGGTCTTCACGTCCGGGGTGGCTGAGCCCAGAACCAAAAGCGCCCTGCGGTCCTGGCTTAAAAAATAGGCCACTTCCTTGGTCTGGTAGGCCAGGCGCTCCTCCTGCTTAAAGGAGGCGTCGTGTTCTTCGTCCAGGATAATCAGGCCCCAGTCGGCCCGGGGCAGAAAAACGGCAGACCTGGTGCCCACAGCAAGGAGAGGTCCCATTGCCCGGCCGGCCCGGACATAGACCGCCTCCCTTTGAGATGCAGGCAAGGACCCATGATAGAGGATCACCTCAGCCTCCGGAACCAGACGTATGACCTGGGCATGGATCTGTAAGGCCAGAGCCACCTCCGGGACCAGGAGGAGGACAGAACGCCCCTGCTTGAGACACTCTGAGGCCAGCCGGGCATAGACCAGGGTCTTGCCGCTGCCGGTAACCCCAAACAGCAGCCGGGTACATGCCCGGCCGGAATTCAGGTCCTGGGTCAGGCTGGACAAGGCCTTTTCCTGGTCCGGGGTCAGATCGAGCTCTTCTGATGGCCCTGTCTGGCCTTCACTCTCAGCCACTTCAACATCCCGGGCAGCCACCAGCCCCTTGCGAGCCAGTTCACTCAAGGCCCGGGAAGCCCATTGACCCAGACTACGGGTCAGGTCCCGGACGCTCATGGCCCCTTGTGTCCACAGGTAATCAAGGACCTGCATCTGGCGGACGGCCTGAGGGCGCAGAGGCCAGGGAGGCTGACAGGCCACACTCCACCTCCGGGGAGGACCGGAAATTTTTGAGGCCTGAAACTGCAGGTCCCCGGCACTCCACTTTGCAACCAGCCGTCTTTTATCTTCTCCCTTCAAGGCGGGAAGCTGCGCCAGGCTGATCGTATCCCCATCCTGGCTGACCAGCTTTTTGCCTGCGGTTTTGACCAGACCTGGAAGCACAGTGGCCAGGATGCGGCCGGGAGTGCTCACATAGCGGGCGCTCAAGGCCTGGAGCAGGCGGAGAAAGGCGGGAGGAAACAGAGGCTCATATTCGCCGGGCCAGAGCAGTTTTTTTTTCTGTCTTACTTCATCACTCACCCGGATCCGGTCCAGGAGCAGGCCCAGACGAATCTCCCGGCGCACAGGAACAATGACCCGGAGGCCGGGCTGCCATATACTTTCCGGAAAATCCCCGGGCTGAATATAGGTCAATGTGGTGTAGGGCGGGCTGAGCAGGGCCACATCCCAGAGCAGGGCATCATGCATACCAGCCCCGTCCGCTCATACCGGCCGGGAGAATACCGGCCGTTTTGTGAGCAAAGGTGGATTCAGGCCGGCCCGGATCACAACCCAGCCGGGACCACAATCCACCCTGGATGGCAGACTCAAAAAACATAACAAAGATCACGAGGGCGGAGGAACCAGTTCGTGCAGCCTCTGGACCAGATCATCCCGCAGCTCTTCGTCCTGCAATCCAAAGTAGATATTGGCGATCAGATAATCCACCCAATCCCCGATATCAAAACGCATTCCCCGCAAGCGGACCGCCAGCAGTCTGTTCTTTTTGGCCATGGCCTGCAGGGCTTCGGTGAGCTGTATCTCTCTGTCCGGCGGGCCGGAAAAAAGATCCTGTAAGTGCTCGAAAACATCCGGAGTCAACACATAGCGGCCGACAATAGCCAGCCTGGAAGCCGCCTCTCCGGAGCTGGGCTTTTCCTGCAGATCCCGGACCCGGTACATATCCGGCCCGATCTCTTCGCCCTGAATGACCCCATAGGAAGAGACCTTGTGTGCCGGGACTGGCATCACCCCGACCACGGCCATGCTCTCGGCCTCGGCCGCTGAAATCAACTGCCGT
>JBKHIL010000052.1:0-8665 GCA_046538645.1 Desulfovermiculus sp. | reverse complement strand
GCCCGGTGAGTGCTTTCCACCACGTCGTCTACATCCTTGTAGGCCAGAGGGGCCTCTTCAGCTGCTCCCCGCTTGCTGGCCGCCCTGATGAGTATTCCTTGCCGGGCCAAATCGTTGACTACGCTTTGGCCCTTCCATCTTTTCAAGGCCTTTTTTCTGCTCATGCTCCGTCCGGCCCCATGACAGGCCGAGCTCCAGGCCAGATCCTCCCCGCCCGTGTTTCCGGCCAGGATATAGGAATGAGAACCCATTGTTCCCCCAATGAGCACAGGTTGTCCTGTCTCCCGGTAATGAGCCGGAAGTTCGGGGTGGCCGGGACCAAAGGCCCGGGTAGCTCCTTTGCGGTGCACAAATAAGGGCCTGCGCCGGCCCTGGACCTCATGCTCCTCGATCTTGCAGGTGTTGTGGCTGACGTCATAGATCAAGGCCAGGAAGGCTTCAGGCAAGAGGAGGGCAAAGGTTTCCCGGACCAGGTGGGACAGAATCTGGCGGTTGGCCAGGGCGCAATTGATTCCACAGACCATGGCCTGATAAAAATCCTGCCCTTCAGGGGAGCGGATAGGGGCGCAGACCAGTTCCCGTTCCGGCAGGTCCACCCCGTATCTGGCTGCAGCCCGGCCCAGGATCTGGAGATAATCTGTACCGATCTGGTGGCCCAGAGCCCTTGAACCGCAATGGATGGAGACCAGGACATCGTCCACAGCCAGCCCATAGGCCTTAGCTGCGGCCTGATCATAGACTGCATCCACTACCTGGATCTCCAGGTAGTGGTTCCCACTGCCCAGGGTGCCCATCTGTCTGTACTGCCGTTCCTTGGCCGAAGAGCTGACCTTGTCAGGATTCGCACCAGAAACCCGGCCGTTATCTTCGATGTTGGCCAGGTCATCCGGCCAGCCGTATCCCTGACCCACGGCCCAGGAGGCCCCTTGGGCCAGGAGCTGGTCCAGCTGTTTTTGTTTTAAGGTAATGCCTCCCTTGGAGCCGACTCCGGCTGGTATACGCCGGAAAAGAAGCTCGGTCAGCTGCTCCAGGTGGGGCTCTATCTGGGAGCGGTGCAAAGAGGTGTGCATGCTGCGCACCCCGCAGGAGATATCGTATCCAATCCCGCCCACAGAAATGATGCCGCCCTGTTCCGGATCAAAAGCAGCTACCCCGCCAATGGGAAAGCCATACCCCCAATGCGCGTCAGGCATGGCCAGGGAAGCCCGGACAATGCCCGGAAGACAGGCCACATTGGCTGTCTGCTCCAGGACCTTGTCTTCCAGTTGCTGTACAAGTCCGGGAGAAGCGAAAAAGACAGCCGGAACCCGCATCCCTCCCTGGGGCGGGAGTTCAAAGCGGCATTCACCTGTGGCCACCAGGTCGCTCCTATTCATGGCCGGCGCCTTTTGCCAGACGGGGTATCTTCTCAGATGACAACGGTTCTACCAGAATATAATCTGCCTCGTTATTGCGCAAGGATAAAGTGAAATCATTTATTTTCAAAGCCACCGGATCCTTCAGGGGCGCCCGGCCGATAACTGTGATTTCAACTCCGGGAACCAGGCCCATGTCCCTGATCCGGCGCCCCAACTCCCCCCTGGCTTTTAATGAGACGATCCGGGCCCTTTGATTGAGATCCAATTGACGCAGTCCGACCACGTGCTGATTCATAAAGATTCTATCCTGGGTAAGGTTTCAGGTTTTATTCTGTCCGCATACAGCTCAGGTGTCCTCAATTACTGATGAATAAAGAAAGGCAGACCGCATCGGTCTGCCTTGGGCAAGAAAACATATATAAAGATGTTTATTGCGAAGAAAAAGCCAGGATCTTGGAGGCCAGTCCCTGGCCCAGGACGAGCTCAGAGTCTCGAACCTTCATGCGGCAGGGACCTCCGCCACAGGAAGTGAGTTCGATGCTCGTTCCCGGAGTCAGGCCCATAGCATAGAGCTTGGAGCGCGCTCCTCCTCCGGCATTTAATGAGGCAATGGTGACCTTGCTGCCTGACGGAAAATGATTTAAAGGAAAAGCACTCATAGACACAGCCCTCATAGAAGAAAGATTTGTCAAGTTTGGACGACCTAATTCTTATAAGGAGATCACTTCCTCCTGTCAAGGAAGAGTTTGTCACTCCGTCATTATAAATCTTGCTCCCTGGTTCGGAATGCAGTACACCCTCAGCCGGACCGGGAAGCGGGAAAGAGAGAGTCCATGAGCAACCAGCTAAAAATACTGTGAGAGTTATGCCCAAAAGGACTGATCTGAAAAAAATTATGCTCATTGGTTCCGGGCCGATCATTATTGGTCAGGCCTGCGAGTTTGACTATTCAGGAACCCAGGCGCTCAAGGCCTTGAAAGAAGAGGGTTATGAAGTGGTCCTGGTCAACTCCAATCCAGCGACGATCATGACCGACCCGGAACTGGCCGATCGGACCTATCTGGAGCCTATTACTCCGGAAGTGGTGGCCCGGATCATTGCCAAGGAACGTCCGGATGCCTTGCTGCCCACCTTAGGCGGACAGACCGGACTCAATACTGCCGTGGCCGTGGCTGAGCAGGGAGTGCTGGACAGATACGGGGTGGAATTGATTGGAGCCTCGCTGCCGGGCATTCAAAAGGCGGAGAGCAGGATGTTGTTTCGCCAGGCTATGGAGAATATCGGGCTTCAGGTTCCCAAGAGCGGTATTGCCCAGGATCTGGAGCAGGTGCGATCTTATGGGGAATCGCTGGATTTTCCTATAATTATCCGTCCGGCCTATACCTTAGGCGGAACCGGGGGGGGGGTTGCCTACAACAAGGAAGAGCTGGAGGCCATTGCCAGACAGGGCATGGCTGCCAGCATGACTTCTGAGGTCATGCTGGAAGAGTCCCTGCTGGGCTGGAAGGAGTTTGAGCTGGAAGTCATGCGGGACGGCAATGACAACTGCGTGATTATTTGCGCTATTGAAAACCTGGACCCCATGGGCGTGCATACCGGGGACTCCATCACCGTGGCCCCGGCCCAGACCTTGACTGACCGGGAATATCAAACCATGCGCGATGCCTCGCTGGCCATTATGCGAGAAATCGGAGTTGAAACCGGGGGTTCAAATGTCCAGTTTGCAGTTAATCCCCAAAACGGTCAGATGATGGTCATTGAAATGAACCCCCGGGTCTCCCGTTCCTCCGCCCTGGCCTCCAAGGCCACAGGGTTTCCCATCGCCAAGATTGCGGCCAAGCTGGCAGTGGGCTATAGCCTGGATGAACTGCCAAATGACATCACCCGGGAAACCGTAGCCTGCTTTGAGCCTTCCATCGATTACTGCGTGGTCAAAATTCCCCGCTTTACCTTTGAGAAATTCGCCCGGGCCGAAGACATGCTGACCACGTCCATGAAAAGCGTGGGCGAGACTATGGCCATCGGCCGGACCTTTAAGGAAGCCCTGCAGAAGGGCCTGCGTTCGCTGGAGATCGGCATGCCCGGGCTGGCCCGGGACTTTTTGCCCGCAAACCTGGATCCGGAGCTTTTGCGCAGCAAATTGCGGACTCCGAACTCCATGCGCATCCTGCAGCTCCGCCAGGCCATGCTGGATGGGTTTTCAGATGCTGAGATCCATGATTTGACCCGGATTGACCCCTGGTTCTTGACCCAGATCAGATACTTGGTGAAGTTCGAGGACCGGCTGTTGGAATCAGCTGCGGCTACACCGGATTTCAGTGCCCAGGGTCCGCTGGCCGAACTCTTTCGGCAAGCCAAGGAGCTGGGATTTTCAGATCAGCAGTTGGGGACAATATTCTCCTTAAGCGAGAGGGATATACGGGACAAGCGCAAATCGATGGGCATCCTGCCCACCTATAAGCTGGTGGACACCTGTGCTGCCGAGTTTGAGGCCTATACTCCCTATTTCTACTCCACTTATGAACAAGAAAACGAAGCCAGGAGCACAAAGGCCCGCAAGGTTGTCATCTTAGGCGGAGGGCCCAACCGAATCGGGCAGGGAATCGAGTTCGACTATTGCTGCGTACACGCATCATTTGCCCTCCGGGATATGGGCCTGGAATCGGTCATGGTCAATTCCAATCCAGAGACAGTGAGTACTGACTATGATACCTCGGATCGTCTCTATTTTGAACCCTTGACCCTGGAAGATACCTTAAACATCATCCACCAGGAAGAGCCGGAAGGGGTGATTGTTCAATTCGGCGGCCAGACCCCGCTGAACCTGGCGGTGTCCTTGCTGGAAAATGGGGTCCCCATCCTGGGAACCTCTCCGGACAGCATCGATAGAGCCGAGGACAGGGAGCGCTTTCAGGACCTGCTGCATGTTTTGGATCTCAAGCAACCGCAAAACGGGACCGCAGTGTCCGAGGACGGGGCCCTGGCTATAGCCGCCAAAATCGGATACCCCCTGGTGGTCAGACCCTCCTATGTGCTGGGCGGAAGGGCTATGGAAATCGTGTATGATGAACAGGATCTCATCAATTATTTCCGGGAAGCGGTGATCATCTCTCCGGACCATCCTATTCTTTTGGATAAATTCATGGAAAATGCCATTGAGATTGATGTGGATGCTGTCTCCGATGGAGAAGATACATATGTTGGCGGCATCATGGAACATATCGAAGAAGCTGGAGTGCACTCCGGGGATTCGGCCTGTGTCTTGCCCCCGCACACCATTGGTCCGGATATGACCGAAGAGCTCAAAAGTCAGACCAGGGCCCTGGCCAGGGAACTTCAGGTCAAGGGGCTGATGAATATCCAGTTTGCTATCAAGGATAAGGAAATCTATATCCTGGAAGTCAATCCCCGGGCTTCGCGCACAGTCCCTTTTGTCAGCAAGGCCACTGGTGTGCCTTTGGCCAAGCTGGCCACCCGGGTGATGATGGGAGAGAAGTTGCGGGACCTTGATCCCTGGTCCATGCGCAAGCGGGGATATCTTGCAGTCAAGGAAGCAGTGCTCCCCTTCAGCCGTTTCCCCGGAGTCGATACCATCCTGGGTCCGGAAATGCGGTCCACCGGGGAAGTGATGGGCATAGATAGTTCTTTTGGGCTGGCCTATACCAAGAGCCAGCTGGCAGCTGGACAAAAGTTGCCTGCCAAAGGAACAGTTTTCATCTCGGTCAATGACCGGGACAAGGCTCACATGGTGGAGCCGGCCCGCATCTTTACCCAGCTTGGATTGCGGCTCGTGGCCACCAAAGGCACTGCTGACTTTTTGGCTGACTACGGAATCACGGCTGAAAAAGTGAACAAGGTCTATGAAGGCCGGCCGAATGTCATTGACTTGATTAAAAATAAGAACATCGATCTGGTCATCAATACTTCCTCCGGCAAATTGACTATTCAAGATTCATCATCGCTGCGCCAGGCCACTATTCTCTATAACCTGCCCTATACAACGACATTGGCCGGAGCCAAAGCCATGGCCCAGGCCATGCGCGAGTTGCAGGGCAAGGGCATGGATGTTCGCAGCCTGCAGGAGTATTACGGATATGCGTAAAGAATTTTGCGGTCTCATGGGTATCTACGGCCATCCTGAAGCTGCCAGAATGGCCTATTTCGGGTTGTACGCCCTGCAGCACAGAGGGCAGGAGAGCGCCGGCATTGTGACCTGGGACGGTCAAAAGCTGCGGGAACAAAGAGGAATGGGTCTTGTGGCCGATGTGTTCAGCGAACGTCATCTGGGCCATGAACTCAAAGGACAGGTGGCCATGGGCCATATCCGGTATTCAACAACCGGGGCATCTCTCTTGCGCAACGCCCAGCCTTTTCTGGTCCATTTCCGGGATCAGCACATGGCCATAGGCCATAACGGCAACCTGGTGAACACTTTTCAATTGCGCAAGGAGCTGGAAGATGAGGGGTCACTGTTTCAGACCAGTATGGACAGTGAAGTATTTATGCATCTGGTGGCCAAGAATCTGAATGGAAACAGCCTGGAAGAGGCCATAGCCTGCGCCTGCCGCCGGGTACAGGGCGCGTACTGCCTGCTTATCCAGGCCAATTCCAAGCTCATTGCCATCCGGGATCCCTGGGGGTTTCGTCCCCTGGTTCTGGGCCGGGCCGGGGGGACCACGATTCTGGCCTCTGAGACCTGTGCCCTGGATCTTTTGGAGGCCGAATATCTGCGGGAGGTGCGGCCCGGAGAGATGGTGGTCATCGAAGGAGGCCGGCTGTCCAGCATACAGGCCGTGGAGTCAACCCGAAAAGCTCCGTGCATATTTGAGCTCATCTATTTTGCCCGCCCGGATTCCATAGTCTTTGGGCAAACGGTGTATATGTGTCGCAAGAATATGGGCCGGGCCCTGGCTGAGGAAGCCCCGGTGGATGCTGACTTCTGTATGCCTTTTCCTGACTCCGGCGTCTATGCTGCAGTGGGATACGCCCAGGCTTCTGGTTTGCCCTTTGAAAATGCCATGATTCGCAATCACTATGTAGGCCGGACCTTTATTCAACCTTCTCAGGACATGCGCGATTTCGGGGTTCGGGTCAAGCTCAATCCAGTCAAGGAAATGATCAAGGGCAAACGAATTGTGATTATTGAAGACTCCATTGTCCGGGGAACGACTATCCGTACCCGGGTCAAGAAGCTCCGGGAGATGGGGGCCAAGGAGCTGCACCTGCGGGTCAGCTGTCCGCCCATTTGCCATCCCTGCTATTATGGGATCGATTTTTCTTCCAAGGGTGAGCTCATTGCCGCCAACCACAGCGTATCGGACATTGCCAAGTACATCGGCCTGGATTCACTGCACTTTTTAAGTGCAAACGGACTGCGCCAGGCTGTTGGTGGTGAGCAGGATTATTGCATGGCCTGCTTTGAGGGTGATTACCCGGTGCTTCCGGGAGCGAATTATGGCAAGATGTGCTTTGATTCATAGTTCAGCTTTGCCGCTGGCAAATCTGAAATGTCTTTTTGCGCTAAAGCGCGCAAAAAGAAAAAGAAAGCTTTTCGGATTGATCAAAGAAGAAACGATAATAGAGCTTGAACAAGGGGGCGAAGAACTGTTCGCTCCTAGAATGGCCGTTGTGGCCACAGAGTATCAATATGACTGTTTTCTCATCTGCAGATCCTCAAAAAAATACGTCCCCCCGAAATTGGCTGGAGCTGGCTAAGGAAGTCCTGAATACAGAAATTCTCGGATTGGAGCACGTCCGGGACAATCTGGGACCGGAATTTGAACAGGCCTTAAATATCCTGGCCGCATGCCAGGGCCGGGTTGTGGTCACCGGGCTGGGAAAATCCGGTTTGGTCGGGCGCAAAATTGCCGCTACCTTAAGCAGTACCGGAACTCCGGCCACATTTCTGCACCCGGTGGAAGGGGCCCATGGCGACCTGGGTATGATCCGCCCTGGTGATGTGGTCCTGGCCATTTCCAACAGCGGGGAAACCGATGAGCTAAACGTAATCATCCCGGCCTTGCTCAGTCTTGGGGCTCAAGTCGTCGGTTTGACCGGGAATTGCGACTCGAGCATGGGCCGGCTGTGCCATGTGGCCTTATGCACGCAGGTTCCCAGAGAGGCCTGCACTCTGGGACTGGCCCCTACAGCCAGCACAACGGCCACATTGGCGCTGTGGGATGCCCTGGCAGTGGCCCTGATCGAATGGAAGTCCTTTGGCCGGGAGGATTTTCAGCGCTATCACCCTGGAGGAGATCTGGGACGGCAGCTGAGCATGGATATCAGTTCACTTATGCACACCACAAACATTCCAGCTGTAGATACGCAGACTCCAACCGGCCGGGCCTTGCAAGTCCTGGATCAGGGCGGACTGGGATCCGTGGTGGTCGTGGATCATGCCCGGCGGCTTATGGGCATCATGACGGACGGAGATGTGCGCAGAATGATATGCCGCACCGAGTACAGTCTGGAAAAGCCCATCCAGGAGTATATGACCATAGAGCCCAAATATGTCATCCTGGGGCAGAGAGGAGGGCAGGTTCTGGATATGATGGAAAAAGGGGCGATTATGGTCCTGCCGGTGGTGGATAAAGACATGGTTTTGCAAGGAATCGTTCATATGCATGATCTCTTGGGTAAGGGCCGGTTGAAATTTAACGGGTTATCTGATGCGTAAATTCTTTCTGACCATATCCATGTTGTTAGGATTTCTTCTTATCCTCGGCCTTGGGGCTGGTCTGGGAGTATACCTATGGGTGGTCAAGGACCTGCCCCAGGTGGAGCAGATTTCTGATTACAGGCCTTCCTTGACCACGACGGTCTATACCCAGAATGATGAAGTCCTGGGATATCTGGCCCGGGAAAAGCGCTTTCTACGTTCTTTGGATGAAATGGACGAGGTAGTGCCCAAATGTTTTCTGGCTGCTGAAGACCACAGTTTTTACGAACATGAAGGGATTGATCTGGCGGGCATACTGCGGGCCGCAGTAAAAAATATCAAAGCCGGCTCCATTGTCCAGGGCGGGAGCACCATTACCCAGCAGGTGATCAAGGACCTGCTATTGACTCCGGAACGCAGTTATGAGCGCAAGCTCAAAGAGGCTGTCCTGGCCTATAGGCTGGAAAAGAACCTGGATAAGGATGAGATCCTGACCATTTATCTGAACGAGATTTACCTGGGCCACGGAGCCTATGGCGTTGAAGCTGCAGCCAGGGTCTATTTTGGAAAACATGTGGATGAGTTGTCTTTGGCTGAGGCCTCCCTTTTGGCCGGACTGCCCAAGGCGCCTTCCCTGTATGATCCATAC
>JBKHIL010000314.1:0-3069 GCA_046538645.1 Desulfovermiculus sp. | reverse complement strand
CTGCCCTTTATTCGACTCTACCACGCACCCTCCTCGGGTGATATTTTCATCGCTTTGTACGTAAATCTGACGCAGACCATTAACATTGGCCAGAAGCAGAGGCCTGTTTTCCTGCACTACGCTCACATCCTCCGGATTGACCCGAATCCGGTACTCATCCGCCTCAAATGCCGACTCCATGGCTTTACTGACCACAGAGACAATAACATCAGGCTTCAGACTCAGCTCAGCGGCAATCACCTGCTCCGCAACGCCAATGCTCAGGTGGATGAGATCATCACTCTGACGGTGTATAAAATTGTTCCGCATACCATCCAGCTCTTTGGCCGCCTGAGAAAACGCCTGCAAAGCCTTGTCCAACTCAAGACGCATTTTTTTCTGCCCGTCCGCTAGCCCCTGAGCATAGGCCTCAGTTCGCAGGGCTTCAACGTCAACTGCGGCCTCCTGAGCCGATTCCTCTTCTGAGAGTTTTCCTTTGTCTTTGGCCTTGTTTTTTTCGTTGGCCCTGCCCGGAGCATTTTCCCTTTCAGCCTTGTCTATCTCAGCTGTCCGGACATGGTCTTCTTCGGTCTTTGTTGCCGGCTCCCAGGAAACGACCTCGAAAACACTGTCTGATGTATCCGAAATAGAGTCCAAGTCTCTGAATTGAATACGTTCCAAACTGGAAATATTTGCCCGCAGTATTCTAGACAAGAATCTCTTCTCCCCCTCGTCCCGGAATGACAATCTTTCCCTCTTCCTCCAGACGCAGAGCCAGCTGGACTATACCCTGCTGCGCGGTCTCCACATCCGAAAGCCGAACAGGTCCCAAGGTCTCCAGATCTTCTTGGATCATGGTTTTAGCCCGCTCGCTGATATTGGCAAATATCTTCTCCTGCACCTTGTTGGAGGCGGTTTTCAAGGCCATGGTCAAAGTTTCATTGCGCACCTCTCGTAAAATGAGCTGCATCCCTCGGTTATCGATATGCACCAAGTCATCAAAGGTAAACATTTTCTTTCGGATCTCTTCGGCCATTTCCGGATCCTGCTCTTCAATCCGCTCCAAAATTTTGTAATCCAGCCCTTTCTCCATCTGCGTCAAAATCTCGACAACTTTGTCGACACCTCCCACCTGCTGTTGCTCTTGGTTGACCACACCTCCAATCTCACGTTGAAGAGCTTCTTCAATCTTACTTAGAACTTCCGGGGAAACCTTATCAATCTTTCCAATGCGATAAATAACGTCTGACTTGAGTTCCTCTGAAAAATTGGGGAGGATGCGACCGGTCTGATCCGCCTTTTGGGTTGAAAGAATAAGGGCTATGGTCTGAGGATGCTCATTTTGCAGCAATCCGGCTATTGTCCCGGGCTCCATCAAGGCGATGGTTTCCAGGGGTCGATCTTTGGTTCCAAAGCGTATTTCATCCAGAAGACTTTCCACCCGATCCGGATCGCCAGTGCCATAAATCGCATTCTGGGCGAAATCCTCGCTGTTGATGAAAAAGCCCGCGTATTCCTGCTGAGATTCCCTGTACCGCTCCAAAACCTTCTGGGCCATTGAGGCCGGAACATGATCAAACTGCATCATAGCCCGGCTGATCATTCGAACCTCATTATCTGTGAGCTCCCTGAAGACCTCAGCGGTGGTCTTTTCGCCCATGCACAACAAGAGAACTGCCGCTCTTTCCACACCTGACAATCTATCAAAATCACGTCGAACCTTTTTAGCCATTGCCAACCCACCAGATTAACTTTCTTTCATCCATGTCTTCACAATTTGAGCTGGAGTTACCTCAGAGCGGGCGATTTCCCTTTTCAGTTGTTCTGTTGGATCATGCTTCCGCCTTTCTTCCAGCTCATAACTATCTTCTGACTCCAGTTCCTCAACCGTCTTGTAGGGCTCGCTGCTCTCTCTGTGCAATGACCTCAACAAAGGCCGGACCAAAAAGAAATACAGCAGCATTAACCCCAAGCCTACCAGACCATATTTAACTAAAGGGACATACCAGTATGGATCTTTTGCCTCTGAAGAAACTCCCTCAGCGGCCTGAGCATCAGTTACCGGCATGGATACCACCTCTATCTGATCCCCCCTCTCCTGGTTGAGCCCCAATCCTCCAGATACCAGCCGCTGAGCTGACTCGACGATCTCCTGTGGATTTTCTCCGGCAGCATCTGAGGAAAGAAACTGCTCAGAGAGCAGGACGGCTACAGAAAGCCTCTGGATATCGCCCATGCCCCTGGTTATTTGATTCACTGTGCGATTGATCTCGTAATTAATGGTTTCGCTCGTTTCCTGGCTGGGCATGGACTCGCCCTCTGCTTCTTCCATGTCCAGATTTGACTCAGCCCCAGGGATCCCCCCGGCCACCTGTTGCCCCCGGATTTTTTCCGTGCTCTTCTCACTGCGGGGAACCAGGCTGTCCGAGTCATACAGTTCTTCTGTAGTAGCCCGTTCATCAAAATCAATATCAGCCGTCACCCGGACCATAGAATGGTCGTTGCCAAAGACCCTGCCCAGCAAGGCAGAGGCTCTTTCTTCCAGGACGGACTCCACTTGTTGTTTATATTCCAGCTTCTCAGAAGACAACGGGGAGTCATCACCTTGACCCTCATCTCCGTGCAGGACCCGGCCTGTGCCAGTGACCAGATTTACCTGATCCGCTTCCAGTCCTTCCACGCTTCCAGCAACCAGACGAACGATACCGCTTATCTGCTCTTGATTGAGCTGGATGCCGTTATCCATACTCACCACCACCGAGGCCTTGGGCTGCTCCTGTCTCTCCTGCAGCACCCGCTTCTCCGGGATAACCAAATGGACTCTGGCAGACTTGACCGCATTCAGGCTGGCCACACTTCGAGCCAATTCACCTTGCAGAGCCCGTTGATAATTTACTTGCTGGGTAAATTTCGTTACCCCAAAGCGCTGTTTGTCAAAGACCTCAAATCCAACGCCCTGCCCTTGGGGCAGACCGGCCCCGGCCAAATCCAATCGCGTCTTGTACACCTGATCCGCAGGAACGTAAACGGCCTGACCGTTATCTCGCAACTCATAGGGGATATTATTGTCCTCAAGCCAGTTTACAACCG
>JBKHIL010000313.1:0-3071 GCA_046538645.1 Desulfovermiculus sp. | reverse complement strand
TTGGTGCCCGGGGCGGGAATCGAACCCGCACGTCGCATCGCGACAAGGGATTTTAAGTCCCTTACGTCTACCAATTCCGCCACCCGGGCAAGCGAGGTGAGTTTAGTCTGAGAAGGACTGGTTCGTCAACCTGGCGTATCCGGGTCAATGAGCACTTGCCAATAACCCAGCCCCGACCTCAGAAGGCCGTCACAATCCTTATTGATGGCCTTTCGTTGCTGTGCGAATGTTCTTGTCTTATTCTTGGGCTTTTGCTAGCATATATTACTTGAAATCAGACGTTTTCTTGCTCCACATGAGCCAATCAACAGGTGACGCATATGGCTGGAATTGCATCAGCATCGATCATTGATTTATACGACAGCTTGCTGGCTGCTGAAGACGAGCGGGCCAGGGCCAGGATCATAGCCAATGCCTTTGAGCGCCTGGAGGATCGTTATCCTGAACTCAAGGATATGGTCACGGCCAGTGGCCTGCGGGAGACGGAACTGCGTCTGCAGAAGGAGATCGAGCAGACCCGCTTGCGGATAGAGGAAGTTCGCTCTGAATTGATCAAGGAGATTGAGCAGGTCCGGGCTGAATTGTCTAAGGAGATTGAGCAGGTTCGTCTGCGGGTTGAAGAAGTTCGCTCTGAATTGATCAAGGAGATTGAGCAGGTTCGGGCTGAATTGTCCAAGGAAATCGAACAGAGCCGGGCTGATTTGAGCCGGGATATTGAGCGTCTCCGGGCGGATCTGACCCGGGAAATAGCCCTGGGCAATCAAAAGGTACTCCGTTGGACCACAGGTCTTATGTTTGCTCAGCTGGCGGCCATTCTGGCTGCTTTGATCAGCATGCATCTTATATAGTCCCAAGTACTTCTCCTCTGCAGTATCCGAAGTCCAGGCCTGCCACGTATGCCTTCTGTCCTCATTCTTCTTCCGCTTCAGATTTGAGCGTCTGGTCAAGGGAGGCGGTTCCTGCTAAGCTGTGCCCCATGGCACACCCACAGCGTCCCAGATGCGTCGTACTCGGCCTGGATGGCCTGCCCTTTTCTGTGGCCCAAGGTCTTGGTGCATCAGGAAAGTTTCCCAACCTGGCCCGGCTGAGTCATGCCCCGCAGGCTCATCCCATCCAGGCCGAGCTGCCCGAGCTTTCCCCGGTCAACTGGACCTCCTTTTACACAGCTGCCGGCCCGGAGACACACGGAGTCTTCGGATTCACCCATATCGATCCCGCTACCTATCAGCTGGCCATTACAGATTTCTCCCGGGTCCAGTCCCCGACCATCTTTGATCGCCTGGGGCAAAAAAATCTGATGAGCAAGGTCATCAATCTGCCCAATACCTATCCAGCAAAGGCCCTGCGAGGCATGCTCATTGCCGGGTTCGTGGCTTTGGAGCTGGAAAAGGCCGTCTATCCCCGGGTTCTGGCCGGAATGCTGGCCGCCAGGGGCTATAAACTGGAGGCGGATACCGAGCGGGGACGCACCAACTATGATTTCTTGCTGTCCGAGCTCGGAGCCACCCTGGACTCCAGACGCATGGCCCTGGATATGCTCTGGCCGGATCTGGCCTGGGATCTGTTTGTGCTTGTGCTTACTGAAACCGACCGTTTGGGACATTTCCTGTTCCCGGCCATTGTTGATGCCCATGATCCCTGGCATGGTCCGGTCATGGATATCTTGGGCAAGTGGGACGTTCTCATCGGCGAGGTCCTGGACCGATATGAGGCTCTGCCCGGGCCCAAGCGTCTTTTGGCCCTGGCCGATCACGGATTTACGACCCTGGACACTGAGGTGGATATCAATGTCTGGCTGCAGCACATGGGCTGGCTGCACCTGGCCCGCAGACCGGAGCATGAGCTGGACGCTTCCTGCATAGCTCAAGAGAGCACGGCCCTGGCCCTGGATCCGGGTCGGATATATGTCCATGACCAGGAGCGCTTTGCCCGGGGGCCGGTGCCCAGAGCTCAGGTCAACACCCTGCGGGAGGAGATCCGCACCGGCCTCCTGGAGCTCACCTGGCAGGGGCGGCCGGTTATGGCCAAAGTGCATCGGGGAGAAGAGCTCTATCCCGGCTCCAGGCTGGCCATGGTTCCGGATCTGGTCTGCACACCCAATCCCGGTTTTGATCTCAAGGCCAAGTTTGACCGCTCCGAGATTTTTGGTTTCTTCGGCCGAAGGGGTATGCATACGGCCGATGATGTCTTTTGTTATGATTCAAAGGGAGCCCGGATCGAGCGGGTTCGGGACGTGGGGCGGGAGGTCCTACAGTTTTGGGAGAGGCCACAAAAAATTATTTTTTGATCTACGTACTCAATACAACGACAGATTGTGATTCCAAAGCTTTGCTCTCCGGACCGCCAGGTGCCTGCCTGGCTCTTTCAAGGTTTGGTCATGCCCGAACTGTCGCTGTAGAGTTCTGAAAGGCCCGTAAAAAAAACTAAACTTTGTGCCCAGGATATTAAGGCCTTGGCCTATGTGACATGTCGCAATGAGAGAACCCTACCCTGTCCCCTCCCTCCCGCCTGGAAGACAGGCGGCAAGGAGGTGAACCAGTAACAAAGTGGATTGCTCAGAGATACGCCAATATAAAATCGACATGGCACTAGGATACGTATGACAGATGAAGGGAAATATCGAATCAGTAAACTCATAGACCAAAAGTACCCCTCCATAGCCATGACCTACCTCTTCGGCTCCCGGGTGGAGGGCAATATCGGGCCGAAAAGTGATTACGATTTTGCTGTTCTTCTGGACCGGGATGCGGACAAGGCAGGGGTGCGCTCCAGCCTGACCTCGAATCTGGCCGGACTGCTGCGCTCGCCTCGCATCGATGTGGTGATTTTGAACAATGCGCCAATTGAATTGTCGTTTGCAGTCATCTCTCAGGGCGAGATCCTGTATGAACGAGATGTTGCGACCAGAGTGGATTTTGAAGCCAAGGTCATGGGATTATATTTCGACTATCTGCCGTTTCTGCGTAGGAGCAGGGATGACATCCTCAAGGAGGACCCCTATGCAGCCAGAGTTTTGCGGTATCGAGAAGCGCTTGGACGAACTCAGGGAACGCTTGACCAGATTAGAGCCG
>JBKHIL010000312.1:0-3074 GCA_046538645.1 Desulfovermiculus sp. | reverse complement strand
TGGCGCACCATCATCCACAACCTGCTCAGCCCGCCCCTGGACCAAATGGTCCAAACACACCACGAGCACCCCCATAGGGAACCTGAGGACTAAGCTTTTTCCCTGGTAACAATCATATAGAGGCACGGCATCAGAAACAGGGCCACCGCCATTTCCAGAGTAAGCCCCCCGATAGCAGCTACCGCCATAGGCTGCAGCATAGCGCCGCCTTCACCCAGGTTGAGCGCCAGTGGCAAAAAACCCATCATGGTGGTAATAGTGGTCATTACGCGCGGGCGGAGCCGGATCTTTGCCGCCTGCACAACAGACTGAAATCTCCCCAGCCCTTGTTTCTCCTGGATTTCTCCGGCGAAGGTCAGCAACAGCACGCCGTCGTTGACAGTAACCGCGATGACCACCAACATGCCTATGATGACCGTCGCGCCCAGAAGCATTCCGGTCAAGTAGAGAAGATAAATCGCACCTGCGAGGCAAACAGGGACGCAGCCCAGGATCATGGCTGGCAGTTTGAGGCTGTTGAACTGAACAGTGAGTATTATAAAGGAGAAAAACAGGGCAAAAACCAGAACGGCCAGCACCGTGTCCTTCATCTCGGACATCAGCTCCGCCCGTCCGCCGAAGTTGAATTCATAGCCCGCGGGCCGGTCCATATCTGCCAGTGAACTGCGCACCCGGCTGACCGCTCCCGCCAGATCTCCGCCGCTCATATCAGCTTCCACTGTCACCTGCTTGGCCTGGTCCTCTCTGACAATCTCCACCGGTCCTGTTGCCGGCACCACGCTGGCCACATCCCGCAGACGAAGCGTTTTGCCCTGAGCATTTTTCAAGGGCAGGTTGGCCACAGCCTCGCGGCTGTCGAACTCCACCTCTGGAACCAGAACCCGGATGTCGAAGTATTCCGATCCTTCCCGGTAGCGGGTGGGGACCGTGCCGGTAATCAGGGTTTGCAGGGAGTCGGCCACCTCGGCGACCGAGACGTCCAGTTCGGCGGCTTTGGTGCGGTCGATCCGCACCTGGTATTCCGGCCGGGAAAGGTCCATGGATACGTAAACATTGGTAAGCCCTTCCACGTCCCCCATGATATCGGCTGTGCGGTCGGCCAGCCTGGATAGCTCCCCGGTGTCCTCTCCGCTTATCTCGACCACGATATCCGAGGCCTGGCCTCCCTTAATGCCCGTAATTGGGCTTTGTTTGGCCATGGCCTTGACTCCGGGCAGGGGGATTTTACGCATTTTCTCTCGCAGACTTTGCACGTACTCCGCAGTGCTCACCTCCCGCTCGGACCTGGGAACGAGCTGGATGTCCAGCTGTCCCTCGTTGGATATCTCGTAGGTGTAGAGCCCGCGGACCTGTCCGCCGCTCAGCCGAAAAATGCTTTCTATCCTGGGATCGTCACTGATGCGTTCTTCTATCTTGGCCATGGCGTTGTTGGTTTCCTCCACCGAAGCCCCCACCGGCAATTTGACTTTGACCATCAGCTGCCCGTCGTCCATCAGGGGCAGAAACTCGGTTCCCACCCGCCCGAACAGCAGGGCTGCGCCGACAAGGATCCCCAGAAATGCCGCCATAACCGCCCATCGAACCCGCAGGACCTTGCCCAGGGCCCATCCATAGACTTGGGTGACCCTGTCAAAAAAGCGCTCAAAGCGCGTCTTTTGTCGGGGAGACCGGCCTCCGGCCAGCAGGGTGGCCGCCAGCATGGGCGTAACAGTGACGGCAACGACGAGGCTAATGACCACGATACCGGCCATTACCAGAATGAGCTCCCGGAACAGCAGGCTGACCAGTCCCGGCACCAGGAGAAAGGGTACGAAAAGGGCCAGAAAGGACAGTGTCGCCGCAAGAATGGCCGGCCCGACCTCGTCGGTGGCATCCACTGACTGCCGGACAATATCCTCCCCCGGCTGCTCGCGGCGCAGACGGCTGATATTCTCCAGGACCACGATGGAGTTGTCCAGGACCACCCCGATGGCCACCACCAGCCCGCCAAGGGAAAAAATGTTTAGCGAGAAGCCGGCCAGCTTCATCAGGCCGAAGTTCAAGACCATGGTCAGAGGCAGGGCAACGCCCATCGCGATTACCTGCCGGATGCTGCCCAGAAACAGATATACGACGATAATAAGCAGGACTGCAGCCGTGATGGCAGCATTTCGCACGCCGTCAATGGATTGCTGCACGTAGGTGGCCTGATTCTCCACGTAGCTGATCCGCAGCTCTTGGGGAAAGGCGGGCTTCAGATCCGAGATCCTTTGCTCCACAGCCCGGGCCACCTCCACAGTGTTGGCCTCGGCCTCCTTGAGGACCGACAGCTTCACAGAGTCCTGGCCGTTAAACCGGGTCATGACCCGCACGTCTTCATGGGCATCGCGGACTTCGGCAATGTCTCCGAGATGGATTTTATTCTGCCCCGTACGGGCAATCAGGACTGACCGTATATCATCCAGGGAGTCAAACTTCCCCGTGGTTCTGGCAATGATTTCCTGGCGGCCGACGGTAATCCGACCCCCTGTTTTTTCAATGTTTTCCTCCCGGAGTTTCTCCAGGATGGTCGTCAGGCCGAGGTTGTATTTTTCAATAGCGGCAGCATCCAGCCGAATCCGTATCTCTCGTTCCAGTCCCCCGACGATCTCTGTTCCCGCCACGCCCTTGGTTGCCAGGATACGATCCTGCAGCCAGTTATCCGTCCATTCCCGCACCCTGACCGGCCCCCAGTGCTCGGAGTTTATCGCCACCTGGATCACCGGCAATTGAGAGGGGTCGGCCTTGAATACGAAAGGTTCTTCAGCGTTGTCCGGCAGATCGGGTTTGGCCCGGGTCAGGGCCGCCTGCACGTCCTGGAAGGCCACATCGGTGTCGGTTCCGTAATCGAAGTTAACATCAAGGGCATAGAGCCCGGTTCTGGACGAGGATTCCAGGGAATCCAGGTTATCCACCGTGGCCATCAGGCGCTCAACAGGATCGGCTATATCCGTGTCGATTTCGTCGGGCGTAGCGCCGGGCCACTCGATCTGCACCTTGACCATCGGATAGGTAACATCCGGCAGAAAGTCGACGGGCAAGCGCCACAGACCGTA
>JBKHIL010000051.1:0-8708 GCA_046538645.1 Desulfovermiculus sp. | reverse complement strand
AATGTCTTGTTCCATTTTGTTGGCTGGACGGTGATTTTGTCCCTCATTTATTATGATCTCGTGGACATATCACGCGTATCCCCATGAGTTTGAGTTCTCTCTTATTGCAGAGGCTCAATGCGTGCCTGCACGTATGAAACGAGGAGTTAGGTTACATTTTCTCGCCTTCACAGATCCTGAAATAATCAGACGAGGGCAGGATCTATGGGCGCCAAATGGTGAAAATTTTTACATTGGATTTGTAAGAAACATATTAAGTGATGTATGCACGGAATTGATATCCTGATCATAGCCGATGATCCCGATTCCATGCAGGAACTCAGGGAAAGATTCCAGGAGGAAGGCTACGGGATTACCTGTTGCTTGAGCAAAGACAAGGGATTGGCGGCTCTCACTGCAAGTGAATTTGATGTCGTCATTATTGATCTGGAACATGAATCCATTGACGAGTTTACTCTCCTGCGGCGAACCAAAGAGCTCTATCCAGCCACCGAAGTGATCATTATCGCCGCCTCGGCCTCAGTGGAAATCGCTGTCGAAGCCATTAAGGAAGGGGCCTTTCACTATCTGCCCAAACCCTTCAATCTGGACGAAGTCCTGTTTCTGGTAAAAAATGCCCTGGACAAACGGATCATGCGCCTGGAACTTATGGAACTCCGGGATCTGGTTTCAGGCAAGCGCTACCTCAATGACCTGATCGGCAAGAGCCCCAAAATCCAGGACTTGAAAAAGGAGATCTCCCGGGTGGCCCCCCTGGACTGTACTGTACTTATTCGGGGAGAAACCGGCACAGGGAAGGAAATGGTGGCCCGGATCATTCATCGGATGAGTCTGCGGGCTGAACGAAAATTCCTGGCTATCAACTGTGGCACGTTGAATGCTGAACTCTTGAGCAACGAGCTTTTCGGGCACGAAAAAGAAGCTTTTACCGGCGCCCACCAGGTAAAAAAAGGAGTTTTTGAAGCCATCTCCGGAGGAACCATCCTTTTGGACGAAATCGGAGACATGCCGGCTCAGATGCAGGTCCAGCTCTTGCGTGTCCTGCAGGAAAAAACCGTCATGCGGGTGGGAGGAACAGAAGAAATACCGGTAGACGTCCGAATCCTGGCTGCCACCAACCGGCCCTTGAAGCAGGAAATTTCTAAAGGCACTTTCCGGGAAGACCTCTATTACCGGCTCAACGTTTTCACTCTCCGCATTCCCCCCCTCAGGGAACGTATGGATGACCTTCCTCTTTTCTGCCGCTATTTTGTTGACAAATATTCCCGGCAGTTCGGCAAGGACGTGACCCATATCTCACCTGCGGCCATGCAGCAAATAAACGCGTACAATTTTCCAGGCAACGTCCGTGAGCTTGAGAACATCATTGAGAGGGCTGTGGTCCTGACCGATGGGCAGGTGATCATGCCCGAACATTTGCCTCAGAGATTACAAGACCTTGGACGGCGCAGAGGCAGGAAGGAAAAAACAGGCAGTTTCTCCACTCTGGAAGAACTTGAACGGGAGCATATCAAGGCGGTCCTGGAGCATACCGGGCACAATAAATCGCAGTCCGCCCGCATCTTAGGAATTGACCGGGTCTCCCTGTGGCGCAAGATCAAGAGGTTCGGCCTGGAGCCCGACGAGAGCGTTTCATGATGCAACAGGTTGCAAATTGAAACAATTGGGGCCGATCCACAGCACTGCGGCCAATCGGCCAAACACCAGATCTCTATGTTTCATATCGCAACACAACATGAAGACTTCCCCTTTTCATCCTGTTGATATTTTTGATATTTAGATACAGATACTTTTTGGCACACTCCTTGCTTAGACTTTTTATCTGAGTCAATTTCTATAACACTTGAGGAAGGAGTTCTCCATGAGTCGCATTATATCTCTGTTCTCCCGCTGCAAACGTATTTTTGCCCGCCTGGACCACCTGGAGGAAGTCGCCACCTATGCCCAGGCCGGCATACGACCGGATAATAAAAACTAAACACATTTTGGCCCCCTGCCCCTTTCGTCGAGCCTCCCCAGCCCGCAAAAGACCTCAGGGGGCCATTTTCTTAGCTTACTCTTCCCAGGAGATGCACTCCACCGGACAGGAATCAATGGCCTCCTGGATTTCGTCCTCCGGTCCCCCTTCGGCCTTGATCACGTAAGCCTTTTCTGTTTCCTCATCAAAGGCAAACACCTCGGGGCAGATTTCCACACAGCTCTCACACCCAATACATTCCTCCTGATCCAATACAACTTTCTTGCTCATGTCGCCTCCTTCTATATTTTTGATGAGTGAAAAGCATATAACCCATTCAGGCCCAAAATCCTAAAAAGAACACCTAGTCTGAGCAAATGCAGATCCTTAATCTTATGGTAATGACATATATCCTTCTGCCAGATCCTCCAGATCCCCGTCCCGCAAAATAGTAATCTGCCGTTTATCAACTTCAATAATGCTCGCCTCGCTCATTTTTTTCAACACCCGGGACAGAGTCTCCTGCGATGTGCCCAAGACCTTGGCCAGAGTCCCTTTGCTGACCTCCAGGTTCACATGCTCTTTGCCTCCCTGGGCATCCTGGAGCTGGACCAGGTAGGATGCCAGCCGGCTGGGCAGTTCTTTGAGAGACAGATCCTCCACCAGGCGGGTAAACTCGCGCAACCGTCCGGCCAGGACGGCCAGCATGTTCAAGGCCAGTGACGGGTCGCCTTCAAAGAGGGTGCGCAGACGTTCCCGGGGAAAGAAGAGGAGCCGGGATAATTCCAGGGCCAATGCATGGGCTGGGAACGTATCCCCGGCAAAGACTGGAACCTCGCCTATAGGTTCTCCTGGACCGAAGACGTGTAGAATCTGTTCCCGTCCGTCCAAAGAAAGCTTGTAGACCTTCACCCTGCCCTGAATCACCACATAGAAGCCCTTGCCTGGATCTCCCTGACTGAAGATGGTTTGATTTTTTTCAAACCTCATCTCCAGGCTGATGTCCTTCAGTTCCCGAATCTGTTTCTCTGGCAATCCCTGAAACAAGGGAACGTCACGTAAGTTGAAATCAGACATATGCACATCCATAATTGTATGGCCGTAGTATTTTCAGAACCAGCCTCGTCGCTTAAAAGCATAAATCATAGTGCAGTCAAATTGTATTTATAAATACAGCTTTTTTATACATCTAAACCCTGAGTTCATGCCTGGTGAGTGAATAAAGCATTTTAAAAAGTGTGGGTCCGATGAGACAGGTGCACACTGCTAAAAGGATAATGGAGTCCTTGTAGACCGCAGTGATAAATCCGGCTTCATAGCCGATGGAAGCGGCTACCACTATCAGGCTCAAGCGGGAGGATAGCAAAAACCCCAGTTTCAAACTCTCGTAAGCCGAGATCCGGTTCAGAACAAAGAGCAGGCTGGGCAGGAGCTTGACCAGCAGGGCCAGTCCCAGAAGCTTTACGGTGAAGAGCATCTGCTCCCAGTTCAGAAGATTGTTGAGATCAAAGTTCATCCCGACATGAATGAAAAACAAGGGGATGAGGAATCCATACCCGAGGCCGGAAATTTTGGTCTCCAGTCCGCCTTTTTCTTTAAACACGAAAGAGATCAGAGCCCCGCCCATAAATGCTCCCAGAACTGGTTCCAAGTGAACAAGCTCGGACAGGGCGACAAAGAAAAACAGCAGGGCCAGAGACAGGCGCATGCCCAGTTCTTGATTGTCCTGGGGATCGAGCAGGCGGCCCACCCGCTCCGGAAACCACCAGGCCCACAGCCTGGCCAGCTTGAGCAAGATCCCAAAACCTGCGAACAGGGGGATAGGCCACAAGAACTGCCAGGTGAGCCCCTGATCATGCCAGAGGAGAAAAAATGTTATGGCCAGAAGAGTTAAAAAGTCGGCCAGTGTTGCCGATATCAGAGCGGTTTGCCCCAGGCGGGTCCGGTTCAGACCTGCATCCCTGAGCGTAGGCACCACCAATCCCAGGGAAGTGGTGGACAGTACCAGGGCCAGAAATATCCCCTGTCCCAGGGTCAAGGCCCCGGCCAGAGCCAGCCCGACTGTAGTCAAAAATACAGCCAGGTGTACCCCCCACTCACCTCCCCGCAGCCTGCGCAGCATGCCGAAGTCTATTTCCATTCCGGCCTGAAACATGAGGATCAAGAACCCGAGCTGTGCCAGAAAACCCAGCCATTCGCCTCCGAACTGGAGATTTAATATACTCTGCCCCAAAACGACGCCGCAAATGATCTCCAAAACCACGGCCGGGAGCTTGAGCATTCTGCTCACCCCGGGCAAGAGTGCGGCCAGAACCGTTACCAAAAGTAAGGGCCAGGCCTGACTAAACTCCATGCCCAACCTCCCTGGCAACGGCTGGCGGGGCAATATGGCCAATCACCGTAAGCAGCACAGAGCATTTGGCCCGGCGCATGAGAAGTTCACCCACATGCGGCCGCAACCATTCACGTTCAGCGGTCTTGCTGCCCAGGACCAAAAGACTAAACTGCGATGAACGGGACACGACTTCCCGGACCACATTTCCAGTAACCACTATCTCCTGCATTGGCATTTTGTGGATATGCGCCATTTGCCGGGCTTGATGCATGACTTCGTCATCCGAGGACTGTTCCAGCCCTGGCTCCTGATGCAAAAACTCAGGTTCCTGGACAAACATGACCGTGATATGCGCATCCATCTGTTTGGCTATATCACTGGCGGTCTCCAGGGCCAGTTCACTTTCCGGCGCCCCATCAAATGGTACCAGTAGAGATGTATATGGAAAGGTGCCCCGGGATATGAGCAGCGGACAGGCCAGCCTGTGGGCAAGCTTAACCAGTCTTGGAGAGCGGAAGAAATCACGCCAGGAAGGTTTTACCCCGGGCATGACTGCTAAACCGGCATTGAGCTTTGCACACAAATCAGGCAGGCCGGACTCAACCCGGGCATCCATTCGATGCTGTTCAATCTCCATTATCTCCTGGTCGGTACTGTCGAGTTCCGGATGGGCAAACTCGCAGACCACATCCATTGATTCCAGTCCCAGGTTTCGCCCCAGATACACGGCTTCCTGAAGGCAGGCCTTTTTTTGTTCTCTTTGTCTGGAAGGCAGGGCCAGATTCAGGTGCTGCCCATATGCAAAGGGAAAGCGGGGCCGTCCGCACTCCAAGAGGGTGCACACCTCTTGAAACAAATCCGGCTTGCCCAGTATGAGCAGACGGTCCTGCTCCTGCACATAAGTGTCCGGCTGAGGAAAGATGAGGGCCTTATCCCGCACGATGCCCACCATCCGCCAGGTCGTGCCTTCGATGTCCCTGACCTTTTTGCCAATGGCAGTAAATGTGGCCCCCACATCAACTTCAAAAATCTCGGTTCCGCTGAGGGACAGAGGTGTGACCGCGATTCGCGGGTCCTGCAGATAATGCACCAGAGTCCTGGCCAGCAGGGAGTTGAGGTCCAGGACTCTGACTCCAAGATCGTGAAAAGCTGGGATCTGATCGCTGTCATGAACCAGGCTCAGGATATGCGGGACCTTATTCGACTTGGCAATGGCGGCTACTGTCAGATTGACCCTGTCGTCTGCAGTCATGGCCAGAACATAATCCTGGTCCTGGAGACCGGCCCGCTCCAGAACAACTGAGCTCGAAGCATCCCCCTGTACAGTCTTGTGCACCACCTCAATTTCATTTTCCAGTTCGTTCAGGCGAGTTAGATTGAGATCAATAACGGTCACCCGCCAGCCCTGGCCCAGCCGTCTGAGGACCTCGACGACAATCCGGCCCGCCCCGCAGATCAATACCTGCATAAAATGAGCTCCTCTATTTCAAATACACTGAAATTCTCTACAATGAGAAGCAGAACCAAAAAGCCCTGGGCTTCCTTCCAGGGTCACTTGACCTAAGATCCAGCTCAGACTAAGAATGTACTCTGAAAATCGGTAAACGCTGCCTCCAACTGCGGGTTATTTTCATAAGGATTTTCCATGTCCCAGCCAGCCAAATCGAACAGCGAAGATATGCGGACAGATCAAAACCAGTGCCTTGGTTTTCAACAGATCATGGAAAACCATCAAGGGGAGCGTCATGTTATCGTTCTTCAGGATTTTCCTGATCCAGATGCTATATCCGCAGCGCATGCCCATCAACTTATCAGCAAAAACTATACGATAGAAGCGGACATTGTCTATAGCGGAAGTATCAGCCATCAGCAGAATCTGGCCCTGGTCAATCTGCTGGGAATCAAGCTCCAGCCCTTTTCCCGGGATATGGACCTGAGTGCATACAACGGAGCGATCTTTGTTGATCACCAGGGAACAACAGCCAGAATAATCGCCAAATCCCTGGAAAAGGCCAAAGTGCCTGTGCTCATGATTTTAGACCACCATGAACCCCAAAACCCTCCCGGAGCCGAGTTTTCAGATATCCGGAGCTTAGGCTCTACTGCCACCATCTATGCCCAATATCTGGAACAGGGACTTATTGAATTAGACAGTGGCCAGGATGAACACGTAAAAATGGCTACTGCTTTAATGCACGGTTTGATCACAGATACCAACAATTTCATGCGGGCCGGTCCGGCGGATTTCTCCGCCGCGGCTTTTTTGAGCCGTTACCGGGACGCCGATATCCTGGAGCAAATCATGAGTCAGGCCAGATCAAAAAAAACCATGGAAATTATTCAAAAAGCCCTTGAAGAACGGGTTATTGCCGAGAGTGTATCCATTGCCGGCATCGGCTACCTGCGCAGTGATGACCGGGATGCCATTCCTCAGGCCGCCGATTTTCTGGTCACAGAAGAAAACGTCCATACCGCCATTGTCTATGGCTTGGTCCAAGGCCCTGAACAGCAAGAGTCCATCATTGGTTCCCTGCGCACCTCGAAACTGACCCTGGATCCGGATGATTTCCTCAAAGGCGCTCTGGGCCAGGATGCTTCCGGCGCCCCATACGGAGGCGGCAAGCACTCAGCGGGCGGATTTCAGGTTCCGGTGACTTTTCTGGCCGACGGCAAGGGTGATGAGTACAGGCAACTCAAGTGGCAGGTTTTTGATGCCCAGATCAAACAAAAGATATTTGATAAGATCGGGTTTGACTCTTCCGAGGGAAAAGGGGAATAAAAAAAATTGCATTTTGAAAAATTTGCTCCCTAATATTTGACAATTCTGGTAACTCTATTGCCAATTTTTGATCAATATGAATAATAACAATGTAATTCCATACACTTATCACCTTTGATTCTCAGCACCCATTTGACACTCTCCCGGTTCTGGTCTAGACAAACTCCGGGGTGACACCTTGATTGCAATGCAGGTTCGCCCTGTTCATCCACATCCAAAACCCGCCGTTTGCGTATTGATGACCCGATTCTCAACACCGCAAAGGACATATTTGAAATCGTCGATGAATACAAAATATTTACAGTATATTGATCCCGAGATCTGGAAGGCCATTGAGAGTGAGGAAAACCGGCAACGCACAACCATCGACCTCATCGCCTCTGAAAATCTGACCTCTCCTGCTGTCCGAACAGCCACAGGGAGCTGTCTGACCAATAAATACGCAGAAGGATATCCCGGCCGCCGCTACTATGGCGGATGTACATACGTGGATGTCGTGGAAAATCTGGCCAAGCAGCGGGCCTGTTCTCTGTTTGGGGCCGAATACGCCAATGTGCAGCCCCATTCAGGATCCCAGGCCAATATGGCTGTCTATTTTGCAGCCATCCAGCCCGGTGATACCGTATTAGGGATGGATCTGGCCCATGGCGGCCACCTGACCCATGGGAGTAAAGTCAATTTTTCCGGGATGATGTACAACACCGTAACCTATGGCGTGGACCCGCAGACCCATACCCTGGATTATGAACAGATACGCCGGGTGGCCAAAGAGCACCACCCCAAGCTCATCATTGCCGGCGCAAGCACGTACCCCCGGATCATTGATTTTCAGACCTTCAGGGACATCGCCGATGAAGTGGGGGCTCTGCTTTTGGCCGACATGGCCCATATCGCCGGTTTGGTGGCGGCAGACCTGCACCCTTCGCCCATAGGACAGGCCCAATTCGTTACCTCCACCAGTCACAAGACCATGCGCGGCCCCAGAGGAGGCTTTATCCTCAGCTGCAGTGAATACGGCCGGGCGCTGAACTCTAAAATATTTCCCGGAATGCAGGGAGGTCCGCTCATGCATGTCATCGCCGCCAAGGCCGTGGCCTTTAAGGAAGCCATGGGCCAGAACTTTCGGGCCTATCAAGCCCGGATTACGGCCAATGCCCGGGCGTTGAGCCGCAGCCTGCAGCAGGCCGGATTTTATTTGCTCACTGGAGGTACAGACAACCACCTCCTGCTTCTTGATCTTCGAAACCATGAACTCACCGGGCAGGAGGCTGAAAAGATTCTGGATCGGGTGGGCATCACGGTGAACAAGAACGCCATTCCCTTTGATCCTGCTCCACCTGCGATCACATCCGGCATCCGTCTGGGGACTCCTCTGGTGACGACCCGGGGAATGGATGAAGAGGACATGGCCAGAATCGCCGGCTGGATCGAGGCTGCTTTGAATGCGCGCACAAGTGAAAGCGCTCTGAACGAGATCCAAAAACAGGTCCAGGATTTCGCCTCCTCATTTCCCGTCAGCGCTGTTGGATAAAGAAGAGCTTTGCTTCTTTAGCCACCTCAAATTATTCAGCTCCCTGTTTGATCCTCAATTAATCCGGCATGACGGGACTCGAATGAAACTAGATTTTGCTTTTTCC
>JBKHIL010000311.1:0-3096 GCA_046538645.1 Desulfovermiculus sp. | reverse complement strand
AGCCAGAAATCCAGAGACCATCCGTCATATAAGGGAGTAAAGAGTCCTCTTGGATCGAGGATGGGATAGAAGGCCAATCCCGGAAGCCCTACTGCTGTCCAGTTGCGATGGGTCAGATTGACATGACTGAAGGAGAAACCGCGGGGGATGAAGGAAACATCCTTGGGATTGAATTGGCGCTCCACCCAATACGGCCATACCCAGTCCAGATTGTGCTGGATGGCCTTGGTATTGATTAAGCCCCGGGCGTGGAATACAATTCCGGCCCGCAAGAGTTCAATGGGTTCCTGCACCTCAGAAGGCTGGGCAAAGCGGCGCACCCTGGCCATGACTGAGATGGGGTCCACAATCCCGTAGGCCCTGGCCGCCTGCTTGACTATAAACTTCCAGGGAAGCCAGCGATGAATCATAAGCCGCCCCTTGCAAAAAATGATATGCGAAAAAGCTGAAAAAATACAAAGGGAGGCCCGTGGGCCTCCCTTTGTATTTTTTGGGCCTGGTTCAGGCTACTTGCTCACGACACCGATCACACGGCGGTTCTTTTGCCGTCCCTCTTTGCTCGAATTGTCGGCCACCGGCCGTGTCTCTCCGTAACCCTTTGTATCGAGCCGGGAGGCATCTATGTCCAGCTTGTCTGTTAAGTAATCCTTTACACTCTCGGCCCGTCGTTCCGAGAGCCCCATATTGTATTCAGCCGGACCAGTGCTGTCGGTATGACCTTCAATAACCACCTCAGTGTCTTGATTACGACTCAGGTATTGAGCCATTTCCTTTAATTCGTCGTGATACTTGTCCTTGATCTCAGCTTTGTCAAAGTCAAAGTAGACCTTAATGCGTTTGCTGACCGGATAGGGGCAGCCCTCATCGTCGACTTCGGCGCCGGCCTCAGTATCCGGGCACTTGTCCTTGTAGTCCGGGACCCCGTCTCCGTCGCTGTCTACAGGGCATCCGTCTTCATCAACCTCAACTCCGGCCGGAGTATCAGGGCACTTATCATCTTCGTCATACACCCCGTCCCCGTCGCTGTCTTTGGCTGTCGAATAGAAAACCCGCTGTACAAAGCCCTGCATCTTGTCTTCGTCCTGCATGTCCTCTCCGGACACCATAACAGTGCAGTCTCTGGCATCAGCCATGGCATTAATGGTCTTTTTCTCATCCATGCTCTGGGCGTAGCTGACAATATGAAAGCAGGTATTGTGTTGCGCACTCAGTCGCTCGACTACCCGGGCTGGATCCCCCCCTTGGTTAGCACCGCCATCGGTAAACACAATGACTGCGGTTTCACCGGACAGGTTTTCAAGCTCTGACTCCAGATTTTGAATTCCATCGGCCAGTGGCGTAGTATTGCCGAACATCTTGGAGGCAACATCTGTCTGTTCGATAGCCTGGGCAAAAGAAGATGAATCATAAGATTGCATGTCCTGGGCACTCTGGATAGTGGTTGCACCTTGGAATAATCCAGCCTGATAATCCAGCTCCGGGATCATCTCATTCATGTCCAACATGGCTTTTTGGGCGTGGGTGAACTTAAAGTGTGCTCCGTCCGAGGCAGGAATAGCACCACTCACCCCTTCTGGAACCCCCTGGCCCATATAACTGTCCCGCATGGACCCGGAGGCATCAAAGAGAAAAATGAAGTTGTCGACCTTGGGGATCTTTTTTTCCGTAGATGCTGATACTGAAGTACAGACAGCCACCATAAGGACCGCAGCCAGCGCGATGTAGAGGTGTTTAGGTAGGTTCATGTGTTCCCTCCTTAGGTTATGAGATCTTTGAACAACAGGATTGTTGAACCGGTACTGCTTGCAGCGAAAAATTCCTGGAATCAAATGATACGTACTTCTTGGTAACATGTCAGAAACAAATGGCTATTTCGAAGCATGCAAAATTTGTACATTGATGCCCTGAATGTGATCAAAAGTGTTCACCCTCTTCACAAGGAATCAGGGGAACATACATCTTCATTTTGTTGGCCTGAAGAAGAGATTCAATATTCCAGGTGCTTAGGTTCAGAAAAAGCGCCCCCGTAGTGCATTGGCCAAAAAGACGAGCTTCTGGCCTGAGGGAAAATATGCAATATAACTGCCAAATTTTTCTATAATTTGAATCAATTGTAGAATTAATTTTAACGCATCGTGTTTGAATGTCAACAGACACGAAAAAGAAACCTGGAAGTGTCGGCCTTACCCCAGCAGGGACAGCATAAAGGGCATGGTCAAAGCAGCCAGTACGGTCTGTACGGTGACGATGGAGGCCATGAGGGTGGTGGCGCCGCCCAATTGGCGGGCCAGAATAAAGGCTGAAACTGCAGTGGGCAGGCTCGCGAAAAGCACAGCCACAGTTTTCGCATCCCCTGTAACTTGAAAGAGGAGGCAGAACAGGGCAGTGGCCAGGGGAAACAGGATCAGTTTGATCAGGCAGGACGCAATCAATGCGCTCATGTTGGTGTGCAGACTGGTTATGCGCAGGCCGGCTCCGACCGCCAGGAGACCTACCGGGAGTGCGGCCCGTCCCAAGAGATCGAAGACCTGAAATATACCGGTTGGCTTGGGAATATCCATTATGTTCAGAGCAAATCCGAACAGGCAGGCCAGGATGAGCGGATTGCGCAGGATTTCAAAGAGCATACGCAATAACCCCCCGGAACTTCCGTGGCCGAAGTAGGCCACGGTTGGCACGCACAGGAGGTTGATAAGAGGAATCATGGCTATCAGGGCCACAGCGGCGAGTGTGACCCCGGATGGGCCGAGCAGAGCGGAAACCGCAGCCAGGCCGACAAAGGTATTAAACCGGATGCTGCCCTGAAAGACTGAGGAAAAAACTGGTCCGGGCCACAAGTTCCGGGGGCGAAAAAAAATAAGCCCTGCGCTGAGGAACAGGATGGTGGCCATGATGGAAGCGGCCATGGGCAGGGCGGTGGATGCGGCAAAGGAGGCAAAGGCCAGTTTGTTGATTAAAAGGGCCGGAAAAAAGACGAAATAGGTCATGCGTTCAGCCGCCACCCAGAAGCCATCGCCGGGAAAGCCGAGCTGTTTACAGGCATAGCCCAGGAAAATGATGATAAAAACAGGGAGGAGTGCGGTGAACATGTTCAGC
>JBKHIL010000310.1:0-3107 GCA_046538645.1 Desulfovermiculus sp. | reverse complement strand
GGTCAATGGCGCGCCCCCTGCGAAATGGATGGGCGCCTATAGCCGCCCCGTCTGTGACCCGGACATGGCTCAGCACTTTTTCGGCACTGAGCCCGGGCGGCAAGTCTTCATACGGGCCGAAGAGCAGAAAGTCCCCTTGCCGGGTGGTGTACTCCTGACCGATAATCACCACCAAACCATTACCCTGCACCCATTCGGCAATTACTTGCCCAGCGGCCATGGTATCGTGATCAGTGATGCACACCCCGTCCAGGCCCTTTTCCTGGGCCTGATGGACAATGTCATCCAGGGACAGGTTGCTGCATGGTGAAATGCTGCTGTGGATATGGAGATCAAAAAGCATACCAAAGTAATCCTTCAGTCAGGGTAAATTTTAAATACAAGCTATCCCTTTTTCTGGAGGAAAACAAATCGAAAATAATAATCCAAGCACAGGCTTGGGATAGCGTTTGGTAATATATGCTGAAGAAAGCCTTTGCTTGACGGCTCGTTCTTCATTGAATAACTTGAGGAGTTGATCTGCAAATCAACAATACATTCGTATATATTCATGAGCTTCACCCAGACCATTCTTTCTCGAAAAACCGGGGTCATCCACGGCCGGTTCCAGATTTTGCACAACGACCATATGGCCTATCTGCTGGCCGGCAAGGCTGAGTGCGAGCATCTGGTGGTTGGGATCACCAACCCGGATCCCAGGCTGACGGCCAGGGATGATGCAGATCCGGAGCGGTCCGATCCTCGGGCTAATCCCCTGAGCTATTTTGAACGTCTTCTCCTGGTCAAATGCGCCTTAGTGGACGCCGGTCTCGGGGAAGCAGATTTTTCGGTCACCCCTCTGCCCATCAATTTTCCGGAACACTACTCGGCCTATGTGCCCATGCAGGCCACATTCTTTCTGACTATCTATGACGAGTGGGGGCGGCGCAAGCTGGAGTACTTTCATTCCCTGGGTCTGAAAACCAGGGTCCTGTGGGAGCGCTCCCCTGAAACGAAAGGTATCAGCAGCAGTCACATCCGGCAGGCCATGGCTGCGGGTCAACCCTGGGAGCATTTAGTCCCGGAGAGCACGGCCTTACTGTGCAAGGCATGGGGTCTGCCGGAGCGACTGCGGACGGAATTTTAGAATCGATTCGTGTTTTGACCCATAGAAAATGCTATCGAATTGTTTATCGTGTAGTTGATACCACGGTGTATATTCTGTTGATAGCTGACGGACGTCGAGACATGCAGGATCTCCTGCAGCGCAGACTTCTGAGAGGATGATATTCCTTCCAAATGCTTATTCATCATCCTGGACGGCCTGGGCGATCGCCAATATCCCGAGCTTGGCGGCCAGACACCCCTCCAGGCCGCGCATACCCCCAATCTTGATCATTTGACCCAGATGGGCGGCAACGGCATGTACCATCCCGGGCGCCTGGGGGAACCCTTCCCCAGCGAAAGCGCCCACTTCGCCCTGTTCGGCTACCCGCACGCGTTGTTTCCCGGCCGGGGACCGTTGGAAGCCCTAGGGGCGGGAATTGATCTGGCTGAAGGTGAGGTGGCTGTCCTGGCTCATTTTGTGAGTGCCGAAAATCGGGGGGGAATGCTGTTTGTGCTCCGTGATCGCCCGGAAGAGATGGACGAACCCGAAATCCAGGCCGTATTCGATCAGGCAGCGGCCGGATTTGAGCATCGGGGAGTCAAGATCAGCCTGCATCGGACCAAGGGTCTGTTTGGCGTTCTGGTGCTCCGGGGAGAGGTCAGCCCCCGGATTACGGACAGCAACCCCATGCGGGACATGGCATGGGCCACGGACATTGTTCCCTGGACCGAGGCTGAGGACAGCGTCCGGGCTGAGGCAACAGCCGGGGCCCTGCGGACCTACCTAAGCCGGACGTTTCACGGCCTTGATCGCTGTGAGGTGAATATCTCCCGCAGGCAGCGGGGACTGTCCCCAATCAATGCTTTGGTCACCCAGCGGGCCGGGCGGATGGGAAAAGTCCCTTCCTTTGTGTCCCGTACCGGCCTAAAGGGGGCGAGTATTGCCTCCGGATCCATGTTTCGGGGCCTGGCCAGCCTTGTCGGCCTGGATGCGCACGATGTGCCGAAAATCAGGGATGTGGAGGCCGATTTCACCGCCCGCCTGGATCTGGCCGCCCAGATCATGCCGAAGTACGACTTCATTCATGTCCACACCAAGGCCCCGGACGAGGCGGCCCACAGCAAGGACTGCCGGGCCAAGCAAGAGGTTATCGAGGCCCTGGACCGGGCACTTGGTGCCCATATGCCCATGCTGTCCCAGGATCCGGACATACTCACAGTGGTTGCCTCGGACCACAGCACTCCGAGCAGCGGGCCCATGATTCATTCCGGAGAGCCGGTACCGGTTATCATGCGCGGAGAAACCATCCGCAGGGACCAGGTGCCGGCCTATGACGAGATCTCTGCTGCCTGCGGCTGTTTAGGTCTGATGCGGAATACAGAGCTCTTCCAAACAGTGCTTAATGGGCTCAACAAAGCCAAGCTGCAAGGGATTCGGGAAGTGGCCGCAGAGCGTTTTTTCTGGCCTGGGCCGGCTTCCGGGCTGTCATTAGAATAGTTTGTCCGAACTGTATCGAAAGGACATCTTTGCCTGACGGTGCACATACTGCTGATACTCAGGGACTTTTCCGCCCTTAAGGCCTCAGCCCCAAAATCCTGCAAAGAAAACCCCAGAGCCGAGGCCATGATCTCCAGGAACTTTCCAGTCCCGGCTGCACAGCGGTCGTTCATCTCGAACTTTTTGACCCGCCCTTTCTCGGTCAGGGCAATGGCCTTGCTGTCCTGGCCCCCGATGTCCAAGATGGCCTTGTGTCCTGGAAAGTGGTGCCGGACTCCGCGGGCATAGGCCTTGATCTCGGTCACTGTGGACGTCTCGTATGAGATCTCGAACAGGTTCCGGCCGTAGCCGGTGGCCAAAATGCGGTCAAACGTTTTACCCTGAAGCACTGTCTTGACCCCGCTTAAGGGATCAAACCCGGTATCCGCCTGCTCCTGCTCTACAATCTGATCATTTTCTATAATAACCAGCTCAATGCTCCGGGAGCCAATATCGATTCCTGCACAGCGCATAGTCATATCCA
>JBKHIL010000309.1:0-3109 GCA_046538645.1 Desulfovermiculus sp. | reverse complement strand
GAGTAACGGGCGGCAATAGGGTTGGAACATGATTTGATTCATACAAGGAAACCTTTGCATAATGAGAGATTCAAAAGGCTTTATTTCTTTCGAAAATGAAAAACTCCCCAGGTCAGATGGCCGTAAGTACCACCCAGGACCCAGTTTTTAAGCCCTTCTTTCATATGTTGAATGTACTCTTCACTGACACCCTTCTCCTTGAGACCCTGTTCCCGGTTCGAGGTCTCTTTGAGGACCTCGGCGTAGTGGTTGACCAGCTGCTGGGGCTGATTGTCGTAGCCCAGTACTTCCAGGCCCAGATCTATTGCGGTTTGGCGGTAGAAGCTTGGAGTAGCCAGCGATTGCAGAAAAATGCGCTTTAAGATGGGATCTAAAAACTCCTGAAAACAGTCCTCTGTCTGCATGGGGTCGGTAAAGATCATCTCACCCCCGGATTTGAGGACCCTGCTGGCCTCGGACAATACCTGAGCCCGATTGCCGCTATGCAAGATGGCGTCCTGGGACCAGACCAGATCAAATGAAGCATCCGGTTTGGGGATGGACTCAAAGTTGCCGTCTACGACCTCAATGAGATGATCGACCCCCTGTTCCCTGTTCATATTCCGGTGCCTTTCATTCTCAACCTCGCTCAAATTCAAGGCCACAACCCGGCAGCCGAAGGTCTTGGCCAGATAGCGGGCACTGCCACCGATTCCTGAACCCAGATCCAAGACCCATGCGCTGTCGGAAAGGTTGGCCGAGAGGGAGGCCATTTTCTGCACAGTGCGCCTGCTGGCGTCAAAGATCGTGTCTTCCGGGAGCCGATAGGTGCCTATGTGCAGATCTTCGCCACCCCAAACGGTATTATAAAACGTATGGGCATCGTGACTGTTGTAATATTCCCGGGCTGTTTTCACAGCTGTCGATGTATCGGTCATGGTGTCTCCTCTTTATTCATACGCAGAAGCAAAACGGTCCCAAAACTGGTCCACAGTGAACCGGTGTTCCTGGGTGCCTTTGTGCTCAACGCAGAAACTGGCACAAGTCGCCCCGAGTTTGGCTGCATCCGTCAGATCCTTGTCCAGAAGCAGGCCTTTGATCAGGCCTGACCTGAAGGCGTCTCCGCACCCGGTCGGATCCTGGGCATCCTTGACCTTCACAGCCGGGATCTTGTGTTCAAAGGACTTTTCAGTGACCACGCATCCCTCTTCACCCAGGGTGGTGATGATGGCTGAGGTCAAGTTCAGAAGGCCGCTCTTATCCAGGCCCGTACTCTGCATGATCAGGCTGAGCTCATAGTCGTTGGCGATAAGGATATGCGATCCTTTGATCATTTCTTTGAGTTGGGCCCCGGAAAAGGCCGGAATGTTCTGGCCGGGGTCAAAGATAAAGGGAATATTTTTTTCCCGGTATATCTGCGGATACTTCTCCATATCCTGGAGATTGCCAGGAGAAACTATGGCCAGCCCTGAGGAGGTGTCAAAGTCTGTAAAGAGACCGTTGGTCGCTACGTTCATAGCCCCTGGATTAAAGGCTGTAATCTGGTTGTCCGCATAGTCGGTTGTGATATAGGCGCTGGCAGTTGGCGTATCCTGAACCGTTCGGATTCCGTCCTGGCTTATGCCGTGCTTCTGCAGCCACTTTTCGTAGCGTTCAAAGTCGCTGCCAGCCGCAGCAAGTATGGTCGCCTTTTCATCCAATAGGGCCAAAGAATAGGCGATATTCCCGGCTGTGCCCCCAAACCGCTCTTCTAAGTCTTGAACCAAAAAACAGACATTTAAGATATGCAGTTTGTCTGGAAGAATATGATTGGAAAACTTGTCCGGAAAATTCATGATCCGGTCATAGGCCAAGGATCCGGATACATATATACTCATAGGTTATATCCCAAGTTCGGTTGATTTTTGCTTTGCAAAAAATGTTTTGCAGTGGGTTGTGAAATACACACGTGGATTGAGTGAGTTGGGAAAAAGCCTGTCCCGGCAATGGGGCAGGCTTTTCACATGAATCTAGACCTTGCAGGCCGTGCGCAGGTCCTGGGCTGCATCAGTTTGCTCCCAGGAGAAGTTGGGGTTTTCCCGGCCGAAATGGCCATAGCAGGAGGTATCCTTGAAAATAGGCCGTTTGAGATTGAGTCGCTCCAGGATATAGTAGGGCCGCAGATCAAAAACCTCTCGTACGGCTTTGGTCAGGGTGGTATCGTCTACTTCTCCACTGCCGCGGGAGGTGACCAAAACAGAGACTGGGTCGGCCATCCCGATGGCGTAAGCCAACTGGACTTCACAGATCTCGGCCAGGTTGGCAGCCACTATGTTCTTGGCCACATAACGGGCCATATACGCAGCAGAGCGGTCAACCTTGGATGGGTCCTTGCCGGAAAAAGCACCGCCGCCGTGGCCGCCCATCCCGCCATAGGTATCCTGGATGATCTTTCGGCCAGTAACTCCACAGTCCCCCAAGGGCCCGCCAACCACAAACCGGCCGGTAGGGTTGATGAAGATGCGCAATTTCTCGTCGATAAATTCTTCAGGCAGAGTCTTGAGAATGACTTCCCGCTTGATGCCTTCTTTGAGATCTTCATACGAAACTTTATCGTCGTGCTGGGATGAGACCACCACATTGTCAATACGCACCGGCTTGCCATTTTCGTATTCCATGGCCACCTGGGTCTTTCCGTCCGGGCGCAGGTAGTCCAGTATCCCTTTTTTGCGCACATAGGTCAGCCGCCGGCTGAGCTTGTGGGCATAATGGATGGGAGCAGGCATCAGAGGCTCGGTCTCTCTGCAGGCGTAGCCGAACATCATACCCTGGTCCCCGGCTCCCTGTTCTTCGGGACTCTTGCGATCCACACCCTGGGCAATGTCCGCAGACTGCTTGTCTATGGAGGAAATAACAGCACAGGTTTCCCAGTCAAAACCCATGTCTGAGCTGTCATAGCCAATGTCCTTGACTGTCTGTCGGGCGATTTGAGGGAAGTCGGCAAATCCATTGGAGGTGATTTCCCCAGCCACAAAGACCAGCCCGGTTGTGACCAGTGTCTCGCAGGCCACTCTCGAATGCGGGTCCTGGACAATAAGATTATCCAGGATGGAATCAGAGATCTTGTCAGCGACCTTGTCCGGATGGCCTT
>JBKHIL010000308.1:0-3136 GCA_046538645.1 Desulfovermiculus sp. | reverse complement strand
GACCTGCACAGAATGGAGGAGGGAACCTACCGGGTGCAGGCTGCGGAGGTCGATCTTTTGGAGATCTTGACCAGCCTGCAGAAGGAGTGGCAGCACTTGGCCAACAAGAAAAACCTGGAGATGCAAATCCTTGTCAACGGCCAGCCGCCCGGACCGGATCAAACCTTGGTTATCGAGGGAGAAAAGGACAAGCTGGAGTCCATGCTGGCCAACCTGGTGGTTAACGCCCTGGAGGCATCGCCACCCGAACAAAAGGTTACCTTTTCAATTACCAGTGCCAAAGACAGCCTGCACATCGATATTCATAATTGGGGAGAAATTCCGGAACAAATCAAAGACCGGTTCTTTGAACGATACGTAACCGCAGGCAAAGAGCGGGGAACCGGTCTTGGGACCTACAGCGCCAGGCTGGTGGCCCGGACCCACGGAGGAGACATTTCCTTCAACTCCTCGGTCCAGGCCGGGACCAACCTGTTTATCGATCTGCCGCTGCCCCCAAGTTTTAACCTCAGAAGCTGATCCAAAGGCCACACCTTTGCAGATTCATCCCCGCGCAGATTCCTCAGGACCAAGAGCTGTCTGCAGCAACAAGCGGACTGCCCTGGCCCAGACCCGGACTGAGCATCTCTTTAAATTCTGTGTGCCGGAAGACGACCGCCTGGTGGTTTCCGGTTCTCGTTTTCCGGTGCAGGTAAACGAACAATCAGCGTCGTCCCCTCCTCTTCCGAAGTGTGCATGCTGATCGAACCACCCTGGCTTTGGGCCATGAGCCGGGCCGAATACGTGCCGAGGCCCGTCCCGTGTGACTTTCCATCTGTGGAATACTTGTCGAAAAAGCGGGGCAGGATATGGTCGGGAACTTTTCCCTGGTTGTGAATGACTATGGCGGCCAGATCTTCCCGGACCAGATCAATTTGGACCTCGGTCTCTTCAGGTGCGGCCTCCAGGGCGTTGATAATCAGGTTCTCCAGCATGCTGTGGCAGAGGAGTTTCTCACCCAGAACCCAAAACCCGTCTTTGCTCCCGGCCTCCTTGCCCTGGATGCTCAGAGCGGACCGTATGGACTTACGAGTGCTGAGGGCCTGTGTATCTATGAGAATACGTCTGATGATGCGGGTGATCTCTACAGGCTGCTGCTGGAACTCATACAGCCCCTGCTCCATCTTGTAGAGATCTAAAGACCGGTTGATCATATGCAGCATCCGATAGCCGGCTTCCTCAATATAGGTCAGGTACTCCAGATCTTCGCCTGAAATCTGGTTGTTGGCCCGAATGAGCTGAGGCATGCCGATAACGGCATTCAGTGGAGTCTTCAGGTCGTGCCGGGTGATGCGCTCAACATCGTCGCGCAGCTGCTCAGCCTGTCTCCTGGCGGTGACGTCCCGCAGCGAGACCAGAACAGCCGGGGAATTCTCCCACTCTATGCTCGTTGAACGTATTTCCAAAAATTGGGAACCATTGTTCCGAGGGATCTCGAGCTCTTGTACTGCATCGGTCTGCAGCATGTAGGCGAAAGGTTGGCCGACGAGATCTTCACTCCCCAGACCGAGCATGCTTTCAGCCCTGGGATTAGCGAAGTGGATGATACGATTTCCGTCAACCACCAGCAGACCATCTATATTTTGATAAATGAGCTTGCGGAACCTCGCCTTCTGCCTCTCCAGCTGTTCATTCATCCTGGTCAGCTCGCGCTGCGCATTGATAAGCTCATTGTTCATTTGCATGAACTCATGGAGAAGACCGGCATCACCTTTTCGTGTTTGTCCAATACCTGTCAGCCGGGTCAGTTCGTCTTTCTCTTTATGTAAAGTACGGACGAGCTGGGATTGCTCATTGACGATGCTGATCAGTTCATCATAGAGCCTGAAAATATTTTGCGGAGAGCTGGAGGCAATAACCAGCATTTGTCCCTTGCGCATGATGGCGAAGAATTGCATGACCAGCGGTCCGTCCGGGGAGTTGACGTCGAGTTCCCAAGACAAGGCCACGCCTTTGGTCTGGGTCTGCTCGATGAACCGCTGCAGCTTGGCATGGGAATGGCGGTCCAGAATATCAAAAAGGGTCATCTGCTCGGAAAGAGGAAGGGTGCAACGTATGTCGTCGAAGATGACCTCATTCACCTCGCCACTTGGTTCAGCCATGAGGACCAATCCCTGCAGCTGGTCTTCAGTCATGCTTTTCTTCCTTAATCAACGTTTCGGCCAGAGCTACTGCTTCCCGGGCATCCTGAGCGCATCCGTCGACGGCAAACCCTTTCCACAGTTGCGGGTCCAAAATAAATGGAAATCCCCCAAGAAGAATCTTCAACTCTCGGTTTTCCGGATCCGGGCGGACTCGATCAATCAGTTTCCGGACATAACCCAAATGCCTGTTAAGGGTTACTGAGATGGCCAAAAGATGGGGGCGCCGTTCCTGCAGGGTGCTCAGAACCGCTTCCATGGGAGTGTTGGCCCCCAAAAAATACGTGTCCCAGCCGGACATCTCAAAAAAATCGGCCACCATACGAACCCCGACTTCATGCAGCTCATTGTCCGCGCTGCAGGCCACCATGCGCAGGCCTTTGCGCTCAGCATGCAGGATATAGGGGAAAAGCTGGGACATGATCAGCTGGGTGGCCGCAGTGGTGTAATGCTCGACAGCAACAGAAACTTGATTCATCTCCCACAGCCGGCCGATCTCATACAGGACAGGCTGGAAGACCTGAAGATAAATGTCCTCGATCCTTGTTCCTTGCCTTACAGCATCCAAAATCAGCCGTGAGGCCTCCGAGCGCTTTGCATTGAGCAACAGCCAGGCATACATCCGGGCCAGCTCCCTGTGCTCCTTTTGTTCCACGGACTGAAGATAGCTGTCCTTATGGTCGAACCATTCCCAGTCAGCCATACTTTCCTTCACATTTTGTTTCCTTAACCAGATTCATTTTTGCTCATACCAGGCGCCCGCAGCCAGCGGCGGGACTGAACCTGGAACCAATCGGGGTGCGGGCACAGAAAACCTCAATTCTCCCTGGTCTCTAAAAAGTCAATCTTGGGCCAGTCTTCCTTCATTTTTTCCAGGCGGTAGCGGGTGGAGAACAACAGTGCTGGACAGCCTTCTGCGTCCTGGACCAGGGTATTGAAGTACCGCTTTTTAAATT
>JBKHIL010000050.1:0-8750 GCA_046538645.1 Desulfovermiculus sp. | reverse complement strand
TGGCTGGCAGCCTGAAGGTCTTTGGCCCAGGCTGGTTGCGTTGGCTGTCAGCAGCCTATATCGGGGCCTTCAGGGGTACTCCCCTGGTGGTGCAGCTGTTTGTGCTCTACTTCGGTCTGCCCAATATGGGCATCTACCTGGAGCCCTATACCGCAGCGGTACTTGGCTTTTCCCTGTGCGGCGGTGCCTACCACGCAGAGTATATCCGGGGCGGACTGCAGTCCATCAAGAAAGGCCAGTTGCAGGCTGCCCACGCCCTGGGTTTTGCGCATTGGAAGGCGATTCTTTACATTATTCTGCCCCAGGCTCTGCACAGGGCCCTGCCAGGCTGCGGAAACGAGCTTATCTACCTGATCAAGTACTCATCCCTGGCCTATATCATCACCTGTATCGAACTCACAGGAGAGGCCAAAAACCTGGCTTCCAGCAGTTTTATGTTTACCGAGGTCTTCCTGGCGGCCGGGCTCTATTACCTGGTCCTGGTCTCCCTGGCCACATGGGGGCTTCACTGGCTGGAACGCCGGCTGGCGGTGCCAGGTTTTGGCCATAACCGAAGCTGAATACTATTTGACCAGCATGACCGGGCAGGGGGCCAGGATGCCAACCTTATGGCTGATGGTTCCCCAGCCTTCAGTAGGGTTATTTAGGTCTATGCGGTGTGAGTTGAGCAAGATGAGATCGACCGCGTGTTCCTGGGCAAAGTTCAGGATCTCAGCCACCCGGGATCCCAGAAGGACCTTGGATTCAATGTTCGCCTGGTGGGGGTCGTACCCTGTGCTCAATTCCTCCATCTTTTTTTCAGCCCGCTTGGTCAGCGTGGTGTAAAAGCGCTGGAATTCTTCCGTCTCGTCGTCAGCAATGGCCTCGATGACATGCAGAAGGGTGATGCGCTGAGCCAGTTCATGCTTTTCCAGGGACTGCATCCTGACCGCGATATCCAGGGCCTTTTTTGTGTCCGGGGTGCAATCAGTGGGAACCAGGATGTGTCCAAACATGATGTCTCTCCTAGATCTTGATAGGTTCAGTTTACAGACAGCCCGAAACAGAGTTAAAAGTAGACCCGCCGCGAAGATGAGCTGGGCTGTCGGCTGCGAAAACGGCCGAAAATAAAACCGATAAGAGCGGAGATGCCAATTACTCCGGCACCAGCCAGAAACCAGCGCAGCTCATGCCCTGAGCGCAAGGTATGCACCTTGGCCCGCAAGGCCTCGTGATCGCCGCTCACATTGGCCAGCTTTTCTTTGGTCTGCTTCAGGTCCGAGCTCAGTTCCTGGTTTTCAGCCCGCAGCTCTTCGATAGTTGATTGGGCTTGAGTAGAAGATTGCTCTAAGGTGTCGATCTTTTCCTGCAAATCATCTATGAGCATCTTTTTAGGAATTTTCTGCATCACATACCGTTTGAGCACCCAGCCGCTTTGCCCTTCTTGGGTGCGTACTCTATACCAGGATCTGGTTTGATCCAGAATCTGCAAGGGACTGCCTGAAGGGAGCATCTTGACAATCTTCCGTGTGGTGTCAGGGCCCGTCCGGAGGGTGATTTCCAGAGAATCGGTAACATACATGGTCTGGGCAAAGGCATGATTGACCGGGAAAAAAATTGTGCTCAGAAAGAGAAAGACAATGACGAATCGCATGATAACCTGCTTTGGTGGAGGTTCATAAATTTTGCCGGAATATTCAAAGGACAATAGCTTTTTGTTTGACCCAATGCTAACAAGAGCTGATGGGAAACTCAATACCATGCGGTCTTGCGTCTATGGTCAGCTATGCCTCCGGCAAATCTGACATATTTGGAGAATAAGGGGGTTGTGTGCATATACACTCGCAACTGCCGATTCTGGCTTTGGACCGCAACATGAGGCGGACCCGGTCTTTGGCTACCGAACTGGGCCTGCCTTTGACGACTCAAATCACACCACCCGCTTTGCGCCTGGAAGTCCTGTCTGGCCTGGTGCAGTTGGCTGGATGTCTGCCCGGGGAGCGGGCAAAAAACATACGGCCGATACGTAGCGATCTGGATCAACTGAACGTATCCGCCTGCATTCGGAGTTCTCGTGCGCTTCCTCTTTACCGTGCAGTTCTGGGGCGGAAAAAAGCACAAGGAAGGATAGTGCTCGACGTCACCGGTGGTTTGGGCCAGGACGCCTGGCTGCTGGCGGCTGCAGGGTGTTCTATGGTTGTGGTGGAACAGGAGCCGGTCATCTTTGCCCTGCTCAGAGACGGGATTGCCAGGGCCGGGGTGGGTGCCCAGCAGATTGTACGCAGAATACGGCTTATTCAGGGACGGGCCGAGGATGTTTTGGGTCAAATTATCCACAAAAACACATCGGGTACCATCCAAATCCGCCCGCATGTGGTCTATATAGACCCCTTTTTCCATTCGGACAGGAAAAAAAAGGGGGCATCCAAACGATCCATGCAGGTGTTGCGCTCTGTGGCCCAAAGACATGATCCTGAGGCAGATCAGGGGGTGTTGGATCTGGCTATGCAAGCTGCTTTGGACAGGGTGGTTTTGAAACGTCCGAGGCTGTCCTCTGCCCTGGCATCCAGGCATGGGCGCATTGTCCAAAGTATTCAGGGCAGGGGGCATAGATTTGACGTTTACCTGCGCTTGTAAGACAGCTCATATGTGAGAAAAAGATTCTCCCCCTTCCAATAGGAGGCCAGGGATGGACGAGAGAGGCGGGCCAAAATTGATTCAAGAACAGGCTCAAGGATCAGATCCTGTTGCCGATTTGATTCAGGCAGGACGGGAGGCGTGGCTGAAAGGACTGGTCAGCGGGAAAAGCGGCAACTTCAGTCTGCGCTGCCGGGAAAAGATATTTATCACCTGCTCCGGAATATGCAAAGGCCGACTCCAGCCTCGGGACGTTATCAGAGTGGATGTACACAGCAAATCAGCTCTTGATCCGGGGCGGGTGTCTTCTGAGACTGCGATGCACATGGCTGTGTATACTGCTCACCCCAGGGCCCAAGCCATTGTCCACGTCCATCCGGTCTTTTTGCTGGCCTTGGAACAGGCCGGGGCTGAGCTTCTGAATCTGGACCTCTTTGAGGCGGCTGCAGTTCAAAGAGAGCTTGTACAAGTTCCGGCTCTGACACCGGGAAGCGACGACCTGGCCCGGGCGGTGGCTGAGGCAGCCGGAGCAGGCCGGGTCGTGCATATGGCCAGGCATGGTCTCGTCTGCTGGGGGGAAATGCTGGAGCAGGCCCTGAACCTGGCTGAAGAGGTGGAGGCCCTGGCCAAGATCCAGCTTCTGTCCGGCATATGGTCCAGGGGGAGGACATGAAAAAAGGCCGCAAGCAAAGGTGGCAAGAGCAGTGTGTTTCAGCATCTGAAGCGCTTCAACGCATTGAACCGGGAATGAGCATTTTTCTCGGGACCGGGCCGGCAGAACCTCGGACCTTGATTCAGGCCTTGATGCAGGAACATAATGCAAAGCTCCAGGACCTGGAACTTCTTCAAGTGGTCAGCTTTGGTGACGCCATTTCTTTGGAAAACATCCAGAGCCAAAAGTACAGGCTGAAGACTTTTTTCTCCGGCTGGGTGGCCAGTGAGGCCATTGCTCATGGCCATGTCGATCTTATCCCCACTCGTTTTTCCAGGATCCCCGCTCTGATCCGGTCCGGGCGCCTGCAGATAGATGCGGCCTTTGTTCAGATATCGCAGCCCGATGCATCCGGGTACTGCAGTCTGGGCCTGGCTGTGGATGTGGCCAGGGAGGCCATGCACCAGGCCCGGGTAATCATCGCTGAGGTCAGCTTGGACATGCCTTGCACATTTGGAGATACCTTTGTCCACATTTCTGAGGTGGACGTTATGGTCTTGTCCCAGGCCAAGCCCCTTTATTTTCCCCGCTGGACGGTTGATGCAGTGCATGACCGCATCGGACAAAATGCGGCCTCGATCATCGACAACGGCAGCTGCCTGGCCTTTTCCAATGGGCCGGTCTATGAGGCCTTAAGCCGGCACTTGCAGTCCAGACGCAATCTGGGCATTCACACCCCTTTTTTCAGCGATCCCCTCATGGATTTGGTGCGAAGCGGGGCTGTGGACAACCGGAATAAACGGGTGTTCACTGGAAAATCGGTGACCTCTTTTGCCCTTGGAACGTCTGAACTCATAACTTGGCTGGACCGCAATCCCTTTGTAGAATTTCAACCTATGGGTAAGGTTTTTGATCCGGTTTTCATCGGACGAAACCCATCCTTCGTGACCCTTTTGTCGGCTCTGAAGGTGGATCTGTCCGGAAGGATCGTTCTGCACAGCGGGAAGGGGAATGTGGCCTCAGGACCTGGAGAGGCCATGGATTTTGTCAATGGCGCAGAACTCTCGGCCGGGGGGATGACTCTTATTGCCCTGCCCAGCCAGGATCGGGGCTTTGGGTCTAATATCCGGCTTTCTGTGGAGCAGTACCCCAATGTGTTCAGCCTCCGGGAGTCTGTGGATGCTGTGGTGACAGAATATGGAGTGGCCTGGCTGCGGGGACGATCGTTGCGGGAGCGGGCCATGAGCCTTATAGACATCGCCCACCCTGATCACCGGACGGTTTTGGTCGATCAGGCCAAGGAAGCCAATATCCTCTACCCGGATCAGGTGTATCTGGAGGCAGCAGGCAAGATTTATCCGGATGAGGTTGCAACTCAGCACACGTTTCAAAACAATGTTGTGATCAGGTTTCGACCCATCAAGCCTTCAGATGAGGACGAAATGCGCCGTCTTTTCTACCGCTTTTCGGATCAGGCCGTGTATTACCGTTACTTTACTCCGATCAAGGCCATGCCGCACAGGAAGATGCAGGAATATGTGAATATCGACTATCAAAATACCATGTCTGTTGTCGGTCTGGTGGGACCCAAGGGGGAAGGGCATATTGTAGCTGAGGGGCGTTATGTAAAGCATTCAGACAGTGCCTGGGCAGATCTGGCTTTCCTGGTTGACGAGGAGTATCAGGGCCTGGGAGTGGCCACTTACCTGTTTCAGCTTTTGATGCGGGTGGCCAAAGACAGGTGTCTGCAGGGTTTTACCGCCGATGTTTTGGTGGGAAACAAGGCCATGCTTCGGGTCTTTGAAAAGGGAAGCTCCAAGGCTGAGGTGCGCATGGAGGAGGGGGTGTATATGGTGCGTATCCCGTTTGAGGACAATCCAGTCTGCAGGATTGAGGAAGAGGGGGAGTGACTGGTTTTGAGGTTTCAGGTGTCAGCGCCGCCGCTGGCTGTGACCGCCAGTTTGATCGAGTAAGAAACAGACTATGATGAGGGCTGGGCTTGGGGTCAAGCCCGCCCTACGCAAAAGCCAGCTCACCAGTAGGCCGCCCTTGCCCTCAAGGGCAGGCCACCTTAGGGTTAAATCTTTTTTCATACGAGCTTTGCCGCTGGCAAAGCTGACACCTGAAACCTCTGGAGCACTACCCCTTGCGAATCGGTTCAATAACCACGTTCACTCTCCGATTGGCAGCCGGATCCGAGGAAATGGGCTGGGACTCGCCATATCCAACAGCAGTTATCCGCCAGTCCTCGATTCCCTGCTGCATAAGAGCATTCTTTACTGCCTGGGCCCGGCTTTCAGAAAGTTTTTGATTGTATTCCTCCGGCCCTGATGCGTCGGTATGCCCCTCCACCCTGATGGTGGTTTGGGGGTATTGATTCAAGACATCAGCTACTCTGGAGATTTCCGTCTGTCCTCCAGGCTTGATATTTGAGGAGTCAAAGTCAAACAGGACCTCGGAATCAAACGTGGCCTGCAAGACATCCCGGTCCCGCTGAATGCTGGTGGATTCAGACTGGGCCACAGCCTGGCGCAGGGCTTGTTCCTGCCGGTCCATATAGGCCCCGATCTGATTGCCGGCTATGCCGCCCACAGCCGCTCCGATGCCGGCTCCGATGAGGGTTCCTTCCGTATCTCCGCCGATGACCTGGCCCAGGATGGCTCCCAGGCCTGCTCCGGTAGCTGCGCCGTATCCCGTACCCCGTTCTTGTTTACTGGCTGAGGCGCAAGCGCTTAATCCAGCGGCTACCAGACAGAGACCCAAACAAATAACCAACCATTGCCGTCGCATACTCCAAAACCTCCTTATTCCGGATTGATCGAAGATGAAAGCTGAGCGCTCGAGATAATGAAGTCAAAACCCGCCAGTGCAAGGCTGGTTTGCCGCTGCAATCTCAAATGGGTACCCCTCAGTTCATGGAAAATTATATAAATTCTACAAGGTACACCGGACAAAGTCTAGTGCCCATTGAGTCCTGGAGGCAGGTAGGGATTGAAATATCCAAAACGCAGTCCGGGAAAATCTTTGTGCAGCCGACGGAGCAGGTTTTTAAGGCCCATGGCCGGAGAATCTGCATGGGGCAGGATCTTAAGATAGAGTTCCGGGTCCAGGTTCAGGTTTCGCCATTGGATAAAGTCAATTCCAGTTTGGGCTATGAGATCAGCCAGGGCCTGATATTCCATTTCACTGTCGCTGATGCCAGGGAAGAATAAAAAATTCAAGGAGACAAAAACCCCGTGCCTCTTGGCTGTCTCCGTGCATGTCAAGACGTCTTCAAAGGCATAGGATTTAGGCCGGTGGTAGGCTAGGTATAAATCTTTCCGGGCACTGTTCATGGTGACCCGGATGGAGTCCAGGCCGGATCGGGCCAGACCTGGAATGCCCTCCGGCAGGCTCGCGTTGGTATTGATATTTACCGTGCCTGGTCCACCCTGGCTGCGAAAGGAGGATACGGCCTCCCGGATGAGCCCTGATTCAGTGAGCGGTTCACCTTCGCATCCCTGGCCAAAGGAAAAAATGGGTCTTTTTTCCTGCCCGGCATGGTGGTGCATGATGTCTGTAATTTCTTGGACCCTGGGCCGGAAGGTGATCCGGTTCTGGGTGGCTGGAAAACCACTCTCAGGATCTTGTCTGGAGATGCATCCAATGCAGGCCGCGTTGCAGCTCCGTGCGGTGGGTAAGGGAGCTTCATAGCGCCCTAAAGCCAGATTCTTGGCTGCAGGGCACCCGTAGCTCAGGGCGCAATTGGCCAGATGGCGGACCAAACGGTTGTCCGGATAGGTGTGCAGGAGCTGGCGGGCTCCGCGTTGAATTGCCTTTGGAGAAATGCGGGAAAAGTCCTGGCGGGGATCTTCATCCACTTGCCGGGCACAGAGGTAGAATCTTCCATTGACAAAGCCTACGGCCCCGTAAGCGAACAGGGGAAGGGGACACTGGGCGTCAAAGACCTCGTATGCAGCCAGACCGCTTAAGGTATATCCCGGGCAGACAAAGGCGGCTACGGCCAATCCTTCAGTCTGGACAATGTTCCCGGTCTCCTGGTCCCAGCCCAAAGCCCGGCGGCTCGGGAGCAGAAATAGATCGCTGCCCGAGGGCAAGGGGATGCACTCGTCCGGCCTTGGCGGCAGTATTTCCCGGCCCTTGCGGCAGAGCATGCGCAGGAATGGATGATCATATATCTGGCCCTGCTCATCGGCATAGACCAAGCGGGGGAGGGGGCGTCGGGTTTTGGACATACTTAGCTGTCAAGAAAAAAAAGACAGAGCCGGATGTACCGGCCCTGCCTTTTGGGTGTCCGATCACGTCGTCCGGCTTAGCGCTTTGAGTACTGATACTTCTTGCGCGCTCCGGGCTGGCCGTATTTTTTTCGTTCTTTGACCCGGGCGTCTCTGGTCAACAGGCCTTTGGGCTTTAAGGTCTTGCGCAGCTCCTGGTCATAGTCCTCAAGGGCCCGGCTTATGCCGTGCCGCACTGCTTGGGCCTGACCGGAGATACCGCCGCCGGTCACATTGACCCGGATATCGAACTTGTCTGGCATATTGACCAGCTTCAGGGGCTGATTGATGATCATGCGCAAGGTATCCCGGGGAAAATATTCATCCACAGGGCGGCCGTTTATTTCAATTTTTCCGCTTCCCGGATAGAGCCTGGTGCGGGCTATGGCATTTTTGCGTTTTCCGGTTCCATAAAAAAAATCTTGGCTCATGAGCTGACTCCGCAATACCTGGTTAAGACAGTTCTATAGCTGTAGGCTGTTGGGCTTGGTGGGGATGGTCCTGACCTGCATATACTTTGAGCTTTTTGAGTTGGGCTCGGCCCAAACGGGTTTTGGGCAGCATGCCACGAACCGCTTTATGGATGATCTGCTCCGGCTTGGACTCGAGGAGCTCCTTAAACGTTTTCTCTTTGAGGCCTCCGGGGTAGCCGGAGTGGCGATAATACTTCTTGTCTTCGTGTTTGGTCCCGGTTACCCGGATCTTGTCTGCATTGATGACCACTACAAAGGCCCCGTTGTCCACGTGGGGGGTGAAGTCCGGCTGATCCTTGCCCCGGAGTTTGGTCGCTACGACCGAGGACAACCGGCCGAGAACCTGATCCTTGGCATCGACCAGGATCCATTTCCGGTTTACATCTTCCTTGCGTCGGCTATATGTCTTGAAGGTGTTCATGCACATCTCCCTCGAGAGTTTTAAAAAAAGAAACAATTACCTTTGCATGGCCTGATTGTCAAGTCTTTCCTCGCAGCCTTGCTCCAGACTGCTGTAGAAACGGTAAAATCAATCTTAAAATTGATGTGCTGTCAAGAGGGAAATATTTGTGCCGGGGTGAAATAAGTAATACCATCGCTTCCAGCCCCGAGCAGGTGTCATGATGGGTAAAACTCAATAAAGTCAAGGGAAGGAGAAAGGAGATATGATACGTAAGAGCCTGATGCAGCTTATTTTTTCCGGATCGTTTATGAAGCGCTGGAATGACAAGCTGC
>JBKHIL010000307.1:0-3140 GCA_046538645.1 Desulfovermiculus sp. | reverse complement strand
TATTCAGGTAAAACCGTCAAACCAGATTCTACGTTTCATCCTCGATCAAACTGGCCGTCTGCAGCCAGAGGCGACGCTGAGATCTGACACCTCTCAACCTGACAGGATATGCTTGACTCGCAATTCGACTCAAAACCGCGATAACCGATCAAGAGAGCAATTCATGCAGTCCACGGTTGGGCCTGTGCGCAGGCAATATTTTCACTTCGCCCATCCACCTCAGGAGATGGAGTTGGAATGCGGCCGCAGCCTCGGCCCGCTGACCTTGGCCTATGAGACATACGGCCAGCTGAACAGGGAGCGCTCCAATGCCGTGCTGGTCCTTCACGCCCTGACCGGAGACGCCCACGCCGCAGGCAATGCTCTCGATCAAAACGATGCCCCGGGCTGGTGGGAAGTGATGATCGGCCCAGGCAAGGGCATAGACACCAACCGCTATTTCGTCATCTGCTCCAATGTCCTGGGTGGATGCATGGGCTCAACTGGTCCCGCATCCACAGATCCCCATACCGGCCGGCCCTATGCCCTGAACTTCCCCATGGTCACCATAGGGGACATGGTTCGGGCCCAGAAAAAACTCATTGACCACTTGGGCATCTTTAGGCTCCTGGCCGTTATCGGCGGTTCCATGGGCGGCATGCAGGTTCTGGAGTGGGCAGTACGCTATCCGGACCGGGTAGTATCCGCTGTGCCCATTGCCACCACCACCCGTCATTCAGCCATGGCCATTGCCTTTAATGAGGTGGCCAGACAGGCCATTATGAAGGACCCCAACTGGAACCAGGGCGACTATTACGGCCGTGAACATCCAGGTCACGGACAGGCTGTGGCCAGGATGATCGGCCACGTCACCTATCTCTCTGAGCAAGCCCTGCGCAAGAAGTTCGACCGCAGACTGCAGGACAGAGGGGCCTTCTCCTACGATTTTGACTCTGACTTCCAGGTTGGGAGTTATCTGCAGTATCAGGGCGAAAAGTTCGTGCATCGCTTTGATGCCAACTCACTGCTTTATTTGACCAAGGCTGCTGATTACTTCGACCTGGCCGAATATTACGGCCGCGGTTCGCTGGCCCAGGCCTTTTCCAGTGCTCAGGCCAATTTTCTGGTCATCTCCTTTTCCTCGGATTGGCTTTATCCTACGGCCCAGTCAAAATCCATGGTCCAGGCCATGAAGAAAAATAGCCTCCAGGTCAGTTTTTGCGAAATCGAATTCGATTACGGGCACGACTCCTTTCTGGTTCCCAATCCTCCCCTGTCCCAGCTTGTTTCCGGGTTTCTGGACAAAGAACTGCGCAGCGTCACCCCCTCGCACTACTTTTTATGACTGCTGCGCCGAACGAATGCATATCCGCAGTTGATACCATGAGATAAAAAATATGCGCTTTGATCTCCAGACCATCGCCTCCTGGATTACCCCCCGCAGCCGGGTCCTGGACCTGGGCTGCGGAGCCGGGGAACTCCTCAAATACTTGCAGGAAAACAAGTATGTTACCGGCACCGGCATTGAGATTGATGCCGAAAAGGCCACTCAGGGCATCATCGCCGGGGTCAATGTCATCCATGGTGACATCCACGAGGAAATTCAGGACTATCAGGACCAAACCTTTGATTACGTCATTCTCAGCCAGACCCTGCAGCAGGTCTTCAGGCCGGCCCTTCTGCTGCACGAGATGCTCCGGGTGGGCCACAAAGGCATTGTTAGCTTTCCCAACTACAGCCACTATAAGAACCGGCTCTTCTTTTTCCTTCGCGGCCGGGCTCCGATGTCCAAAGAGCTGCCCTATGCCTGGTTCGATACTCCAAACATCCGGGTCGTTCCCATCAAGGATTTCCGCCATTTCTGCTCGGTCTTCGGCTTTGAGATCCTGAAAGAAACAGCAATCAGCACCTACTACCACGAGGAGTACGGGCGTAAGGTCCGCTTTCTGCCCAATCTCCTGGCCACCTATGGCATATATCTGTTGACCAGAAAAGATCCGGCTTAACCTTGGCTATACGTGATTCCGCAGCTTGAGCTCCAGGGGATGAGGGTTTAAGTAATACTGGGTGTGCAGATAGGGCTGTTCGTATTTTCGCACATAGTGATTGATCAAGGTGACGGGCACAATGAGCGGGAGATTGCCGGCCTTGTACGCATCAATGATCTCCAGAAGCTCCTGCTTCTCATCCCTGGTTAAATCCTTTTTGAAATAGCCCATAAGGTGGTGCAGGACATTGATGTTCTTTTTGCTCGTACTGTGCAGCTTTAAGGCATAATGCAGCTTGTGCAGGTAGGCGGAGAAAAGCTCATCCACAGGCATCTGTTTGCCCCCAGCCACCAGCTTGCCGAGCTCCCTGTAGGTGGGGACGTGATGGGCCATAATGAGCAGCTTATGCCGGGAGTGAAAGTCAACCAGCCCGCCCAGGGTCTTGTTCCCGCGCACCAGCTCCCGCCAGCGCTGAAAGACAAAGATTCGGGTAATAAAGTTCTCCCGCAGGACCGGATCATGCAGCCGTCCGTCGTCCTCCACCGGCAGATCTGGAAAGCGGTCCATAAACATCCTGGCCCAGATGCCCACTCCCTTGTTTACCGGCATGCCGTTGTCCTGATAGACCTTGATCCGCTCCATGCCACTGGAAGGTGAGCGGCTCTTGAAGATATACCCGCACAGCTCCCGGTCTTCCAGATCCTCCAGCCGCCTGCGGCCCCAATTCTGCATTTGTTCGGTGTAGTCCTGGTTGGTCTTCTGAGTCACCAGACGGGGGGCCTCAGGATCGCCCACCAGGCGCAGGGCTTCCCTGGGGATGCCCATCCCGCACTCCACCTCCGGGCAGACCGGAACAAACTGCACGTACCTGCCCAGGGTGTCCCGGATGAAGCGATCCAGCTTATGCCCTCCATCGTAACGCACCTTTTCGCCCAGAAGACAGGTACTGATCCCCAGGGTAATCGTATTCTCCATGCCCGGCTCCTGTATATATTGTTTTTAATATCCCTCTTCACCACCGAGCCCTCTGACTTCTGACCTCTGTCCTCTGACCTCTGTCCTCTGACTTCTGACCTCTGTCCTCTGTCATCTGGCCACAGCCGCCCACACTCCAAACTTGGCCGAGGACTTATGTCCCACCCCCACCGCACCTTTGTGCAGATACAGGCCGTA
>JBKHIL010000306.1:0-3143 GCA_046538645.1 Desulfovermiculus sp. | reverse complement strand
TTCACATGCGGCTTGGTCCGGGAATACTTCTCTTTGGCCATACCTACCCCCTGCTTTTCTGAATTTTTTCCGCCAGACTCGCTGGAACGCGTTCATAGTGGTCAAACTGCATACTAAAAGTGGCCCGGCCCTGGGTATATGATCGAAGGTCTGTGGAGTACCCGAACATTTCCTTTAAAGGCACATTGGCCCGTATGATCTGAGCCCCCATTCTGGGCTCCATATTCAAAACTTTGCCGCGCCGGCCATTAAGATCGCCCATCACATCTCCGGTATATTCGTCTGGAGTCACGATCTCCACAGCCATAACAGGCTCCAAAATAACAGGTCCCGCCTGCAAACAGGCTTCTTTCACGGCCATGGAACCGGTTATATAGAAGGCCTGTTCTGAAGAATCCACCTCATGATGCGATCCATCCACAAGCTTGACCTGGACATCAATCACTGGATGCCCGGATAAGATGCCATTTTTTAAAGCATCCTGAATGCCACGATCAATGGCAGGTATATATTCCTTGGGAATCACCCCACCCACAATCGAATTTTGAAAAACGTATCCCATCCCCTCTTCAGCAGGCTGGACCTCAATAATGCAATGCCCGTATTGACCCCGTCCACCTGTTTGCTTAACAAACCTTTTATCGACCCTGGCCGGCCTCGTGATGCTTTCCCGGTAAGCAACCCGGGGCTGGCCGATATTGGCATCGACCTTGAATTCACGGATCAAACGATCGACGATAATTTCGATATGCAGTTCGCCCATACCTGAAATTATTGTTTGTCCGGTTTCATCATCGGTCCTGACCCGAAAAGAGGGATCTTCCTTGGATAATTTCTGGAGGGCCTGGGCCAGAGCATCTCTGTCCTGCTTTGTCTTGGGCTCAATAGCTACATCAATAACCGGTTCCGGAAATTCCATAGTCTCCAGAATAACCGGCCGCTTGGGATCACAAAGAGAGTCACCGGTGCCAACTTGCTTAAGACCTACAGCGGCAACGATATCACCGGACCATGCCTCCTTGATCTCTTCCCGTTTATTGGAATGCATTTTGAGCAACCGGCCGATGCGTTCCTTACGTCCGGTGCCGGCATTAACCACGGTCATGCCACTTTCTATCCGCCCGGAATAAATGCGCAAGAATGTCAAGTGTCCCACATATGGATCGGTCATCAATTTAAATGCAAGCGAGCTCAACGGGGCTTCATCCCGGCATTCACAGGCCACCTGCTCCCCCTCTGGGGTCTTGCCTACTATCGGCGGCAAATCCTGGGGTGAGGGGACAAACTCAATAATGGCGTCCAGCAAGGGTTGGACGCCTTTATTTTTAAATGCCGACCCGCATAGGACCGGGCAGATGCTTAAGTTCCTCACGGCCTTGCGTAGTCCGCTGCGTATTTCTTCAGGGGAAATGTGTTCACCGCCCACAAATTTCTCCAGGAGCTCTTCGTCTTCCTCGGCAATGGACTCTATGAGATGGGCTCTCCATGTATTTGTGGCCTCTTCGAGTTCCTGGGGAATATTTTCAGAAAATGTTTTTTTGCCCAGGCTCTGCTCGTCAAAGTACAGGGCCTTGCCCTGGATGAGATCCACAACGCCTTTAAATTCCGCTTCTTTGCCAATGGGAATCTGCAAGGGGACAGGATTGGACTTGAGTCGGTCCCGGATCATGTCTACTACGCGGAAAAAATCTGCCCCGACCCGATCCATCTTGTTCACAAAGGCCATTCTGGGCACGCCATACCGGTCCGCCTGACGCCACACGGTTTCGGACTGTGGTTCCACCCCGCCCACAGCGCAAAAGACCGCAATCGCTCCATCCAACACACGCAACGCGCGCTCGACCTCGACAGTGAAATCGACGTGGCCAGGAGTATCTATAATATTGATCCGATGGTCCTTCCAATAGCATGTGGTAGCAGCAGAAGTGATTGTTATCCCTCTCTCCTGCTCCTGAACCATAAAATCCATGATGGCTTGCCCATCATGGACTTCACCGATCTTGTGCGACACACCGGAATAAAAAAGTATCCGTTCTGTAGTGGTTGTCTTTCCAGCGTCAATATGGGCCATGAACCCGATATTGCGCTGTCTTTCTAAGGGAATTGCTCGAGCCACTTCGTATCCTTGTCCAGGATTATCCTGCTTAATATCTCAGATCTCACATATGCGCCAGCCGCATACAGACGTACAATGACTGTATTTGCCTACCACCGATAATGGGCAAAGGCCTTATTAGCTTCCGCCATTCGATGCGTATCCTCTCTTTTCTTGATAGCTCCGCCGCGATTGTTATAGGCATCAATGAGTTCTGCAGTCAGCTTACGCGAAATGCCTTTCTCGCCCCGGGAACGGGACGCCTGAATCAGCCACCTGGTGGCCAGGACTTCCTGCCGGTCAGGCTTCACTTCTACCGGCACCTGATAGGTTGCTCCGCCCACCCGTCGAGACTTGACTTCCAAATGCGGCCTGACATTGTTTACTGCCTGTTCAAAGGCCTTTAACGCATCATCATTGGTCTGCTGTCCCAATTCATCAATAGCTTGATATACCATACGCTCGGCTAAGCTCTTTTTCCCGTCACGCATGATCCGATTGGTAAACTTGGCCACAAGTCGACTTTGAAACCGCGGATCGGGCAGTATTTGACGTTTGGGAACAGGTCCTTTTCTTGGCATTTTCCTTAACTCCTGGCTAAATTCCTATTTGGGACGCTTGGCGCCATACTTGGAGCGGCTTTTCCTGCGATCTTGTACCCCGGCTGTATCCAGAGATCCTCGGACAACCGTATAGCGCACACCGGGCAGATCTTTGACCCGACCACCGCGGACCAGAACAACGGAGTGCTCCTGCAAATTGTGACCTTCTCCAGGTATATAGGATGTAACTTCAATCCCATTGGTCAACCGGACTCTGGCAACTTTCCGCAGGGCGGAGTTCGGTTTTTTCGGGGTCGTGGTGTATACCCTGACACATACGCCACGCCGCTGAGGGCATTCCTGCAAGGCTGCCCGCTTTTTGGTGGCCACCACCTTTTTGCGTTGCTTATTAATCAGCTGATTGATGGTCGGCATTGGTCCTCCATAATGACTGTTCTCGAAAAGCTGAATCTTTTACTATATCCGCAAATAGCTGTCAATGCGCT
>JBKHIL010000305.1:0-3146 GCA_046538645.1 Desulfovermiculus sp. | reverse complement strand
CAGGCTTGGGCTTGGTGGCCCTGGCAAAAGGAGATGTGCGGTCCAGACAGGGGCGATTTCTAAACATTTCAGGCATGAAAACGATCTGTTGGGCCGCAAGTAAAAACTTGCGGCCTTTTTTTATGCATCCTTATACCCAAGGAGAATGTCATGAACAAGGTGCTGGCGCTGATGGGTTGTTTGCTGGTCCTGGGTATAGCTGGTCCGCTGGGAGCACAAGAGATTGTGCTTTCGTATGCCAATTTCCCCCCGGCCCCAACGTTTCCCTGCGTACAGATGGAGCGCTGGAAAACGGAAGTGGAAGAGCGGACCGAGGGAAGGGTAAAGATCAATACCTTTCCCGGCGGAACATTACTGGGGGCCAAGGGCATGTTCCGGGGAGTGAAGCAAGGGCAGGCGGATATCGGCTGCCTGAGCATGGCCTACCAGCCCGGTGTGTTTCCCATGACCTCGGTGGCCGGCCTGCCGGTGGGTTTTACTTCGGCCGAAACGTCCAGCCTGGTCCTGTGGGATTTGTATACCAAGTATGAGCCTGAAGAGTTTTCGGATGTCAAGGTGCTGACCATGTTTACCTCCGCTCCGTCCAATTTGATGTCCAAGAAACGGGTCACCAAGCTTGAGGATTTCAAGGGCCTGGAGATCAGGGCCTCCGGAAGTCTGTCCCGGAGCCTTGATCTTTTGGGAGCCACCCCGGTATCCATGCCCATGCCCGAGACACCTGAAGCCTTGCAGAAAGGAGTGGTGCAGGGCCTTTTGTCTTCTCTGGAGGTACTCAAGGACTTTAACTTTGCCGCTTATTGTCCGTATCAAACCATCTTGAACCTGCAGGTCTATCCCTTTGCTGTGGTCATGAATAAGGATGTCTGGGACAGTCTGCCTTCCGATGTGCAGAAAGTGATGGATGAACTGGGCCGGGAACAGGCAAAATGGACCGGGGTGTATATGGATGGACACGTTGAAGAGGCCCTGGAGTATGCACAGGACAAATACTCCACCCAAGTGGATACGTTGTCCGAACAAGATATGCGTGAGCTCCAAGAAAAAGTATCCCCAATTATTGAGGAATGGAAGAAAGAAGCAGAAGAGGCCGGTCTGCCGGCAGAGGCCATATACAAGGATTTATTGTCCTTAAAAGAAAAACATGGGCAAGGCGACGACAGTCTGTAAAATCAACCCATAATACGTGAAATGGCTGAACACCAAAAACATACCGGTACGCTCCGGGTCATGAACACGATAAGCACCGGCATTGGGGCCTGCATTCTCTTCTGCATGGTTGCCCTGGGGGGGGCAAATATGGTTTTGCGCAGTCTCGGATTGCCGGTGACCGGAACCTATGAGCTCATGGGCCTGGGCGGAGCCATGATCGCCGCCCTGGCCATGGGTGGGACCCAGGAAGCCAAAGGCCATATCCAGGTCACCGTCCTGGATGGTGTTTTGCCCTCTGGCTTGCGCAGAAGCCTGGATGCAACAGCACATATCCTGTCCACCCTGTTTTTCGGACTGATCGCCTGGCGTTTGTTTGACTTGAGCTGGGACCTGAAAGAAAGCGGAGAGCTGTCGGAAACATTACACCTTCCCTTCTATCCAGTCGTTCTTCTGGTTGGCCTGGGATTTGTCAGCCTGGGGCTGAATCTGATCCACCAGACATGGGGACTTTTGTCCATACATAAAGGGGGCAGAAAAAAATGACTGCCTTAAAATCTTTGTAATTTTTGCCCCCAACGAGGGTTTAAATGTTCACAGGCCTGTTAGGCATCCTCCTTTTATTGCTGGCCATCTTTTTCCTGCGCCTGCCCGTTGGGTTTGCCATGGCCATGATCGGCTTTCTGGGGTTTTGGAAAATGGTCAACCTCCAAGCCGCACTGGGTATGATCGGAGATCAGACCTGGGAGGTTCTTTCCTCGTATGGCCTGACCGTGATTCCCTTGTTTATCCTCATGGGCCAGGTCTGCTTCTACTCCGGGGTCAATGAGCGCATGTACCGGGCGGCTCATGCCTGGCTGGGTCATATCCGGGGTGGTCTGGCCATGGCAACGGTTTTGGCTTGCGCTGGTTTTGCGGCCATCTGTGGATCAAATACGGCTACAGCGGCCACTATGAGCAGTGTTGCCCTGCCGGAGATGAAAAAATATGCCTACAGTCCCATGTTCAGCTCCGGGGTGGTGGCCAGCGGAGCCACCTTGGGAGTGCTCATTCCGCCCAGTGTGGTCTTGATCATCATCGGCCTGCAGACCGGACAGTCCATCGGCTTTTTGTTCTGGGCCAGCCTGGGGCCCGGTTTGGTCCTGTGCCTCTCCTTCATCCTGGCCATATGGGCGGTGTGTACCCGCTACCCGGGCCTGGGTCCGGGAGGGGAGAGAACCAGTTGGGGCCAACGCCTGCGCTCACTCAGCGGTGCAGTGGAAATGCTCATCCTGTTCGCCTTGATCATGTTCGGGCTGATGACCGGTTTTTTCACTCCTACAGAGGCCGGGGCGGCCGGCGCGGCCCTGGCTCTGCTCATCAGTGTCCTGGCCGGGCGCCTGTCCTGGCGCAGCTTATGGCGGGCCTTTGACGATACCTTGCGCATTTCGTGCATGATCATGGTCATTATCCTGGGAGCGGTTATCTTTGGCCGTTTTCTGACTGTGACCCGGTTGCCGTACGAAATTTCAGGTCTGGTGGCTTCCCTGTCCATTTCTCCGGTCATAATCATGGGCTGCATCTTTTGCATTTATCTCCTGGGTGGGGCAATTATGGACGCTCTGGCCCTCTTGTTGATTACCATTCCCATTTTCTTCCCAGTGGCTCAGTCCCTGGGGTATGATCCGGCATGGTTTGCGGTCTGGATCACCCTGGTGACCACTATGGGGGCCGTAACCCCGCCCGTGGGCATCAATACATTCATTGTGGCCTCCATGGACAAGGAAGTGAGTCTGGGCATGGTATATAAGGGAGTGGCCTTGTTGCTGCCCTGTTTTGTTTTGTGCGTTGCCTTGTTGTTGTTCTGGCCGGAACTTGCTCTTTGGCTGCCCAGGGTTTTGGGGATAGGGTCGTAAAGACCAGTGCTAGAAGACTTTTGTGCACTGGTGAGAGATCAGCGCCGCCTCTGGCCGCAGACACCCAGTTTGATCAATAAAGAAACAGTTTATGAAGAGGTCTGG
>JBKHIL010000304.1:0-3148 GCA_046538645.1 Desulfovermiculus sp. | reverse complement strand
AGCAGTGTGCTCCATTATATCGTCCAAAAAGGCTATCAGGATTTGATTGCCTTTGGATCGGCTTTGGGCGTTCAGATTGAAGACAGCAGTTCGTAATAAGATCTTTTGAGTTTGGGATGTGTTTTGTCATTCCTTCTAAAGAATCAGGGCAAGTCTGAACGAGTCTTGGATGATGTTCAGCCGCATTGTGTGCCATTGTGGCGTAAAATAGACCGGATCAGATCGCTGGTACTTACCTGGTCGGCTATGGGTATGATCTCTACTCTCCCCCCTCTGCCCTTGACAATATCCCGGCCCACCACCTCATCTTCCCGATAATCGCCCCCTTTGACCAGGACATCAGGCTGTATCTCCCCCAACAGCCGCTCCGGTGTGTCCTCATCAAAGATCACCACCCGGTCAACGCACTCCAGAGCAGCCAGGATGGTGGCCCGGTCCTGATGAGGCAAAACAGGGCGGGAGGGTCCCTTGAGCCTGCGTACCGAATCATCGGAGTTCAGCCCCACCACCAAGCGACGTCCCAAGCCGGCAGCCTGTTGCAGCAGCCGGATATGGCCATGATGCATGAGATCAAAACATCCATTGGTGAAAACAACCATATGTCCGGCCTGTTGCCAGGCCCGGACCTCTTGGATTAGCTCCCGGCTGGACACGATCTTGGGATTGCGCCCCGCATCCTGCCCTAAGGCCTGCTCCAGTTCATGAGCCAAAACCGGCTGCGTGCCCACCTTTCCGACCACTATTCCGGCCGCAGTATTGGCCAGGCGGGCAGCCTGCTCCCAGCCCATTCCCGCGCCCAGGCCGTACCCCAAACTGGCGATCACGGTATCCCCGGCTCCGGAGACATCGAAGACTTCCCTGGCTTGAGTGGGAATAGTCACTGGCTTAAAATCCCGGCCTGCCAGGAGCATGCCCTGGGCCCCGCGGGTGACCAGGAGACAGGACAGCTTCAGCTGGGAGCACTCGGTCTGGGCGGTACGAACCACAAGCTCTTCGCTCGGAGATATAAGACCTGCATATAATAAAAACTCTTTGCTGTTTGGGGTAATGCAGTCCGCCCCCTCATAGCGGGACCAATCCCTGCCCTTGGGATCAACAAGCACCGGGCAGGACATGCTCTTGGCATTATCAATCAATGCCCGGCACAGGGACGAGGACAGCAGGCCTTTGCCGTAATCAGAGAGGATGCACACGGTCCGGGCATCAAGATGTTCTTTGACATATCCCAGAATCTCAGCTTCTTCCCCGGAATTGAGCTCGATTCCGTTTTCGTGGTCAATACGCAGACACTGCTGCTTGCCGGCCATGACCCTGGTCTTGCTCACAGTGGGCAGGTTGTCCAGGGCCAGCAGCTTATGAGCAATTCCCTGCTGGTCCAATAGTTCCTCTACCCGGACCTTATTCGCATCCAAGCCGCAGACCCCGATCAAGATGACTTCGGCCCCCAGCGCAGCGGCATTGGCAGCCACATTGCCCGCCCCGCCCAAAGCTTCGGTCGTACTTTGGGCCAAAACCACAGGCACCGGGGCCTCTGGAGATATTCTCTCCACCTGTCCCCAGATATACCTATCCAGCATGACATCGCCGATAACCAGGATTTTAACCTGCTGCTTCGAAGAAAGCATGGGTATTTTCCGTCTCTCTCTTGGTTTGCTTAAAAAAGATAATTCTCATGCCCAGAGTGCGGGCCATGCAAAGTATACAAAATGAACATCCACCGAGGTGGTGCCATGAAGGTGTTTATACGAGACCATCAGCGCTGTCTACACTGCCCAGGGACGAGGTATAATTGACAAAGTGCATCTTCGGATTTAAGAAATGCTTCGGCCTTTGGTCCTGCTGGCATTTCAGCCCTCATTCCTGCCGGCAAGTTGAGATGATGAGAAAAGTCCTGACACCAACTCCTGCAAATACTGGACACATATTATGCATGCTCCTACTTGCAGACGCATATTAGTAACGGGCGGAGCCGGATTCCTTGGGTCACACCTTTGCGAGCGGCTTTTACGTGAAGGCCATGAAGTTCTGTGCGTGGACAACTTTTACACCGGCAGCAAGTATTTTATTCACCACCTGCTGGACGATCATGCATTTGAAGTTATTCGACATGATATCACTTTTCCCTTGTATATTGAAGCAGATGAAATTTATAACCTGGCCTGTCCCGCTTCTCCCATACATTATCAGCTGGACCCGGTGCAAACAACCAAGACCAGCGTGCATGGGGCCATCAACATGCTTGGGTTGGCCAAAAGACTGAAAGTCAAGATATTTCAGGCCTCGACCAGCGAAGTCTATGGAGATCCGACTGTTCATCCCCAGCCTGAAAGCTATCCCGGGAATGTCAATCCAATTGGACTGAGATCCTGTTATGATGAGGGAAAGAGGTGCGCTGAAACACTTTTTTTCGACTATCGACGTCAGCACGGCCTTGCAATCAAGGTGGCCCGGATATTCAATACCTATGGTCCAAATATGCATCCGTATGACGGACGCGTGGTCTCTAATTTTATTATTCAGGCCTTGAAAAACCAGCCGATCACCATCTATGGACAGGGTGAGCAAACACGCTCATTCTGTTTTGTCGATGACATGATTGAGGGCTTTATCCGGTTGATGGACACCCCTGATAATGTGACCGGTCCTGTCAACCTAGGAAACCCCCAAGAAGTCTCAATTCGAGAGCTTGCACAAACCATCATCAATCTTACCGGTTCAAAATCCTCCCTGGATTACAAGCCGCTGCCAAATGATGATCCCCGTCGACGCCGGCCAGATATCTCCACAGCTCAAAAAGAATTGGGCTGGACGCCCAAAATGCCGCTTCAGGAGGGGTTGGCAAAGACAATTGCATATTTTGAGCAGCTGGTAAAAAAGGGCGTGATCTAATGTATTTTGTTATGTACGCACCCCAGGAGTTCTTGTCATTTCGCCACCAATGATCCAAAAGCCGCAAGCCCAAATAGTCCGCCTGAATTCATCCCCGTCCATCCTGATTATTCTCATGGGCGCACTTGGAGACATTGCCCGGGGACTTTGCCTGGTCTCTCATATCAAATCCCGTTTTCCCCTCAGCTCTATTACCTGGCTGGTGGAACCCAAGTGGAGAGAAATAGTCAGCCAGCATCCCCAGATAGACAACGTCCTG
>JBKHIL010000303.1:0-3149 GCA_046538645.1 Desulfovermiculus sp. | reverse complement strand
CCTCTTGGCTCCGGGCGCGATTTGCTGTACACAAATGGGCATGCCCAACCAGAGCTATGAGAACAGTCCTGCCCTGACCGCTCCCCGTCATCCTACCCGGACCATCAGCTTAGGAGGAGTGCGTATCGGAGGCACCGCTCCGATCCGCATCCAGAGCATGACCAATACAGATACCCGCGATGTCCAGGCCACACTGGAACAAATTGAGAATTTAGCTCATGCCGGATGCGAGATCGTGCGCCTGGCCGTTCCTGACCGTGCAGCAGCCCATGCCTTGCCAGCCCTGATCACCTCTTCCTCAGTCCCTTTGGTAGCTGACATTCATTTTGATTATCGCCTGGCCCTGTCCGCTGTGGAAGCCGGGATCCACGGCCTGCGCATCAACCCGGGCAATATTGGCTCCATTGATCGCAGCAACCAGGTTATTGATGCGGCCAAGTCCCATGCTGTGCCGATCCGGATCGGAGTTAACAGCGGCTCGGTCCAAAAGTCCATCTTACGGCGCTGGGGCGGACCAACACCCCAGGCCATGGTGGAAAGCGCCCTGCATCATGTCCGCCTCCTGCAGGACCGGGGCTTTGATGCCTTCAAAATCTCCCTGAAATCATCTTCTGTGGCCCACACCATGTCTGCATACCGCTTGCTGGCCCGGGAAACAGACTGTCCTTTGCATATCGGGATTACCGAGGCCGGGACCCTGCTGCGGGGCACGGTCAAGAGCAGCCTGGGAATCGGACTGCTCCTGACTGAAGGTCTCGGAGACACACTCAGGGTATCTTTGACCGCAGATCCTGTGGATGAGGTCTTAGTGGCCTGGGAAATCTTAAGAGCCCTGGGACTTCGGGCCAGAGGCCCGGAACTCATCTCCTGCCCCACCTGCGGCCGGACCGAGATTGATCTTTTCGGCCTGGCCCGTGAAGTTGAAGACCTCCTTCGACCGGTTCAGGAAGTCTTCACAGTGGCGGTCATGGGCTGTGCGGTCAATGGTCCAGGAGAAGCCAAAGAGGCGGATATTGGCCTGGCTGGAGGACGAGGCAGCGGGGTGATCTTTAAAAAAGGCCGGGTAGTCCGCAAAGTGGAGCGGGAGGATGAGATTATACCTGCCTTCAAAGAAGAGCTGACCTCTTTTTTAGCCCAATTGCGGACTGATTTTACCTCAAGAATAAACAGACCATAACGAATAACTGCCTATTGGAGAGAGCTATGCGACTGAGCCGGTACTATGTGCCCACTCTGAAGGAAAACCCTGCTGAAGCCGATGTTGTCAGCCACCGCCTCCTGGTCCGGGCGGGCATGATCCGCAAACTGACCTCAGGTATCTATACCTTTCTGCCTTTGGGTCTGCGGGCCCTGGACAAGACCGCCTCCATTGTACGCCAGGAAATGAATCGGGCCGGGGCTATGGAAGTGCTTATGCCTATGGTCCAGCCGGCAGATCTGTGGCAGGAAAGCGGCCGCTGGAGTGAATACGGCCGGGAGCTTTTGCGTCTGCAAGACCGGCACTCCCGGGATTACTGCCTTGGACCCACTCATGAAGAGGTGATCACAGACTTGGTCCGGCACGAAATCAGGTCCTACCGCCAGCTCCCGGTCAACCTGTACCAGATTCAGACCAAATTCCGGGACGAGATCCGGCCCAGGTTCGGGCTCATGCGCTGCCGGGAGTTCATCATGAAGGACGCCTATTCCTTTGATCGTGATGAGGCCGGACTGGACAAAAGCTACTGGAGCATGTTTGAGGCCTATAACCGCATTTTTCAGAGACTGGGGCTTACATTCCGGGCTGTAGAAGCTGACTCCGGGCCTATTGGAGGCAGCGTATCCAGCGAATTTATGGTCCTGGCCGAGACCGGGGAAGACGTGGTTGTCTCCTGCACTGCCTGCGAATTTGCCGCCAACCTGGAAAAAGCCGAGGTTCATGCCCCGGCCGATGCCGTCCGCGAACAATGTCCCGAGCCTTTGGTGGTGGACACTCCCAGAGCGCACACAGTCAAGGAGGTGGCCAGACAGCTCGATATTTCCCCCTCCCGGGTAGTCAAGACCATGCTCTTTGCGGCCGACCAGAAACCGGTCGCTGCTCTGATTCCCGGCGACCGGGAACTCAATGAGGTAAAACTGAAAAACTTTTTGAATGCATCAGAGCTGGAGCTGGCCACTGAAGAGCAGATCCGGGAATGGACCGGAGCCCCGATGGGATTTGCCGGGCCGATTGGGCTTAAGGTTCAGACCATTCTTGCCGATCGCCTTCTGAGCCAGGGTACGGATTGGGTCACCGGAGCCAATCAGGCTGATGCCCACTATATGCATGTGGATCTGGACAGGGATGTAAAAGTTGAAAAGCATCTGGACCTGGTCAATATCCTTCCCCATGATCCATGTCCGTCCTGTGGAGGAGAACTGCAATTCCACAAAGGCATCGAGGTGGGACATGTCTTTAAACTGGGAACCAAATACAGCCAGAGCATGCAGGCCACCTTTCTGGATGAACAGGGCCAAAAACAGCTCATGCACATGGGCTGCTACGGAATCGGGGTCAGCCGGATAGTGGCTGCCTGTATTGAACAAAATCACGATGAGGACGGAATCATCTTCCCTCCACCGCTTTCTCCGTTTGAAGTCATAATTCTGGCCTTAAACGTCAAAGACCAAAAAGTCAGGGACACGGCCGAGGACCTGACCCGAATGCTGGAAGCTCTCGGTGTGGACGTGCTGCTTGATGACCGGGAGGAAAGGCCGGGTTTTAAATTCAAGGACGCTGACCTGCTCGGCTTTTCCATGCAGATTTTGGTTGGCTCCAAAGGTATTGATAAGGGCATGGTTGAGGTCAAAGACAGGCGGAGCGGAAAGCGCCAGGAGCTGCCCCTGGAGGACTTTATTTCCCGGTTTCAGGTATGGCGCAGCGAGGTCTGGGCCGGGTGGGGATTGGAGCAGAAGACAGAGGGCAGATGACAGAGGACAGAAGACAGACATCAGAGATCAGAGTTCAGTGCCGCCGCTGGCCGCAGACGCCCAGTTTGATCAGATATGAAACTGGCTGTGAAGAGGGCTGGGCCCAGGAGCCCGGGCCTCTCCGAGGGCCGGGAGTGTGTTCAGCAAAGGGGCCGGACCTCGGAGAGAACCAGGCCGGAAACGCTAGAACCATCTTAATT
>JBKHIL010000006.1:0-17009 GCA_046538645.1 Desulfovermiculus sp. | reverse complement strand
AAAGGCGCTCATGTTCAGGCCCAGCAGGGAAAACAAGCCGAAATAGAACAAAAACAGCAAGACTAGGACAGGTATGCCCCGGAAAAACCAGACATATAGACCCACCAGCCATCTCAGAGGCCACTTGCCATAGACCTGGGCTATGGCCATGGGCAGTCCCAGGGCCAAACCCAAGCCCATGGCCCCGAGCACAATTCCAACAGTCACAGCAGCGCCCCGCAGCAGATAGGGCAAGGCCTGCAGGACCACCAGCAGGGATTCCGTCATTGTTTATTCCATTGGCCTGGGGCGGTCAGTCTTACCTCTCATGCCCCAGGCAAAGACAACAAAGCATTTTTAGGTTCGTGCACGCCTCATAGCTGCAGGCCTACTGACCAGGCTCGTACTTGTCTATCAGCTCATCCCAGTAGGGGTCATTCATCAGTCTCTTAAGGCCCTCATTCAAGGTCTGCAGCAGATCCTCGTCCTCCTTGCGCACTGCATAGCCGAACTGCTCCACCTCGCCCTCGAAGGCGCCCAGAATCTTTACTGGTCTGTTGCGCTTGGCCTCTGCCGCAGGGGCATCATCCATGGCTGCGGCGTCTATCCTGCCGTTGACCAGATCAGCCACAGCCAGGGGAGCGGAGTCATAGGAACGGACATTGATGTCCCAGCCTTCTTCCGGAATCTTCTCCTCCAGCATATCCGCTGTGGTGGTGCCCCGCTGCACACCCAGGCGCTTGCCTGTGTTCAGGACCTCTTCCATGCTGAGATCAGAATTCTCCCGGACCACGACTACCTGCTTGATCTCCCAGTAGGGGATGCTGAAGTTGACCTTCTCCTTTCTCTTCTCGGTAATGCTCATCCCAGAGGCGATAAAGTCGATCTTCTCGGCCAACAGATTGGGAATGATCCCGTCCCAGTCCATGGGTTTGTGTTTGACCTCAAAGCCCATTTCCTCCGCGATCCAATCCACTGCATCCACATCAAACCCGCTGGGCTCACCTTTTTCGTCCACATAGGCAAAAGGCGGAAAATTGGCATCAATGCCATTAATATACGATTCTTTGGCCCAACTCCCCTGCCCGGAAACCAAAACCAACCCCCAACCAACCAAGAGCAAAAAAAGTACCTTGCGCATCCCTACACCTTCCTTGCAATGTGTTATCCATATTTCTAAAACAGCCTGAAAAAACACCAAGCACAGCTAGCAGATTCTGACCTGGAGCACAAGCCACGAGCCGGCCCGCCCAGAACTTTTGGGTTCTGCTGTTCCGGCCAAAGATTCATCCCGAATTACCGGTATGCTTCTTCTCCAGCTTGGCCCACGTATCGCGCAGGGTGACCGTCCGATTGAGAACCAGCCCCTTTGACCCCGAATCCGGATCAACGCAGAAATACCCCTTGCGCTCCAATTGATACCGATCTCCGGCCTGGGCCCGGGCCAAATGAGGTTCAACCGGCCGGTCCTTGAGCACGGTCAGGGATTGTGGATTGAGGTGCTGCATAAAATCCCCCCCCTTTTTTTCCTCTGCCGTGGGATCAGGGACTATGAACAGCCGGTCGTAGAGACGAACATGAGCCCACAGGCAGTGCCGGGCGGAAACCCAGTGCAGAGTGCCCTTAACTTTGCGGCCGTCCGGAGCCGCTCCGCCTCTGGTTTCCGGATCATAGGTGCAGTGGATCTCCTGCACCTGCCCTGTGGTATCTTTTATCACTTCCACACAGGTAACAAAGTAGGCATAGCGCAGACGAACTTCCCGGCCCGGGGCCAGCCGGAAGTACTTGCGAGGCGGATCTTCTCTGAAGTCGTCCCGTTCTATATACAATTCCCGGCAAAAAGGGACCCGTCTGGTGCCCATAGACTCGTCTTCCGGATTGTTCACTGCCTCCAGCTCTTCTTCCTGCCCCTTGGGATAATTGACAATGACCAGTTTGATGGGATCTAAGACCCCCATAACCCTGGGGGCGGTCTTGTTCAGTTCTTCCCGGATGGCATGCTCAAGAATGGCCATGTCCACTGTGCTCTCGCTCTTGCCCACCCCGATAAGCTCACAGAAACGGCGAATAGCCGCCGGAGGGACCCCGCGCCGGCGCAGTCCGGAAATTGTGGGCAGCCGGGGGTCATCCCAGCCGTCTACAATCCCCTCCTGGACCAGCCGGATAAGGCGCCTTTTGCTCAACACCGTATAATTTAAATTCAGGCGGGCAAACTCATATTGTCTGGGCCGGGCCGGAACCGGCAGATTGTCCAGGAACCAGTCGTATAAGGGACGATGGTCTTCAAACTCCATGGTACACAATGAATGTGTCACTCCTTCCAGGGCATCGGAGAGGCCATGGGCGAAATCATAGGTCGGATAGATGCACCAGGCATCCCCAGTGCGGTGATGGCGGGCGTGCATTATGCGGTAAATAACCGGATCCCGCATATTCACATTGGGATGGTGCATGTCGATCCTGGCCCGCAGGACGTGCTCTGCCTCGGCAAACTCGCCAGCCCGCATGCGCTCAAAAAGGTCCAGATTCTCGTCAACGCTTCTGGATCTGTAGGGGCTGTCCTTTCCAGGTTCAGTCAACGTGCCACGATATTCTCTGATCTCTTCAGGGCTTAGGCTGCACACATAGGCCTTTCCGGACCGGATCAGTTCCCGGGCAAAATCCCACAGCTGGGCAAAGTAATCTGAGGCAAAATAGAGGTGCTCGCCCCAGTCATAGCCCAGCCAGCGGACATCCTCCTGGATGGAGCGCACATAAACATCCTCTTCCTTTAAGGGATTGGTATCGTCAAAACGCAAATGACATCGGCCCCCAAACTCTTGGGCCAGGCCAAAATTCAGGCAGATGGATTTGGCATGCCCGATGTGCAGATACCCGTTGGGCTCCGGTGGAAACCTGGTAACAACCCGGCCTTGGTGGATATTTTGGCGCACATCGTCCTGGACAATGGTGCGGATAAAATGAGACGGCGCTTTGTTTTCCGGCATATCCTTACTTTCCTTAAGGCTCCTCGGATCGGTGTGGACCAAAAGTTCAGACCTATGAGTCTGGTTCTGATTCATCGTTTTTCTGCCGTTCCTGCCAGGTCCGCAGGCACTGCTCTATACACGGACCGCAATTGGAACACTTTCCGCTCTCTTCGCACATCCTGGTAAAGGCCTGCAGCCAGTCCTCTCCGGTCCGGGGGCAGTGCTGGACAAAGCGGACAAAGGCGATAAGCCGCTCCAGGGCCTGATCGTCGATATGGTGCTCCAGCCTGCAGGCATTGGCCTCGGCAATATCTGGGGGCAAACGCAGAAAACGGCCCAGGAAATCGGTCAACACCCTGTGCCTGTGGTCTATCTGCTCAGCCAGTTCCAGACCCAAATCAGTCAGGGTGACTGAGCTGTAGGGATGATAATTGATAAGCTTCTTCTGAGACAAGCTCTGTAGAGCCCCGGTCACCGAGGCCCGCTGCACACCGAGCCGATCGGCGATATCCTTGGCCCGGGCCGCCTTTTGCTCCTGCTGCAGCAAAAAGATGGCTTCCAGATAGTCCTCCAGATTCGAGGTGAGTTCAGTCATCCCGGGCGTCGTGGTCTTGCTCATAATCATCTGGCCTCAAACTCCGGGATATTTTTTTTGACCAGCAATGGATCCACCCCCCTGTCTCTGGCCATACGTTCCAGGTGAAGCTCAGCATCTGACGGACGCAAATAAACAGGCATAATATAATCTTGAGTACATGGAGTATCCCAGGCAGCCTGAAGCAGTGTCTCCACCCTGGGATGATCCCACCGCGGGTCCATAAAATTCACCCCTGACAGCCGAGAACGCCACCATTCCGGATCCCGGCGCACCCCACTGCCCAATATAAAAATATTATCAGCACTGGCTTGAATCTCCTCTACGGCCTGCTCTTTGCTCAGGCATTTGGCAGAATCCAAGACCCGCCCCCCAGGAGCGGAAAAGGGCTGCACATTGACCAGATTCTGGCGGGCGTGGGTACAAACCCAGACTGTACCATGCACAAGTTGACTCAGGTCCCGGGACAGCACAGGCAGGTAATCAATTCCGGTCAAAGGCACATGCCCGCCCCGGGCCAGGCCCAGGCCAAACGATATACCCACCCTGACCCCGGTGAAGGTTCCCGGACCGCGGACCACTGCCACCCTGTCCAGCATGCCCGGACTGAGCCCAAGCTCATGCATTAAGGCCTGGACGGCCGGAGGAAGGACCCGCATGGCTCTGGCCTCAATCTCAATCTGCCGGGCATACAGGAGAAGCTGAGGGGAGCCCAGAACAAGCTGGATCCGGCTCTCAGCAGTATTGAGAACAAGGGCTGGCTTACTCGGTGTGCAGGATGCGATAGATGTCATTATATACTGCCAGAGCCATAAGGGCGATAAGGAGACTCAAGCCAATCCGGGTGGCCAGGGCTTGCCATTTCGGATCCAGCGGTCTGCCGGCCACTGTTTCCAGGGCATAGAAAATAAGATGTCCTCCGTCCAGGACTGGAATGGGCAGGAGGTTGAGCAAGCCCAGATTCACACTGATAAGCGCGGTCAAAGCCAAGACATCGATCAGTCCCTGTTCGGTCTGTTCGCTGACCAATTGGGCGATCATGATCGGCCCGCCAATTGTTTCCAGGGGCACGATACGCTCAATGATCTTGATAATCCCCTGCACCGTGAGCTTGATCACCATCCAGGTCTGCACGGTACCAGCCCTGGCCGATTCCCATAATCCCATGGGTATGTGGACGGTCTCTTTGGCCGCTACTATACCGATTCTGGGGACCTCAATCTTTTCTCCGAAGATGTTCTTCGTGGTTTGTATATCCGGGACCACATTTAAGCGTCGCAGTGTTTCTTCCCGCTCCACCTGAAGCTGGAGGGTCTCGCCCTGATTGTTCTGAATAATATCCGCCAAATCCGACCAGTACTCGATGGATTCTCCGTTCACTGAAACAATTCGATCTCCGGGCTGTAGACCCGCTTCTGCCGCCGGGGTATCCTCCTGAATTTCACCCACAACCGGCAACAGGGCCTGTTGCCCGGCAAAGAAAAAGATCAGGAAATACAGGAGAACGGCCAGGAGAAAATTGAACACCGGACCGGCGGCCACAACCAGCATGCGCTGCCATGGAGGGCGCAGGGCAAAGCTGTCCCGGGAATGAAATCCTTCAGGCAGATCCGCCTCCGGACTTTCCCCCACCAATTGCACATAGCCGCCCAAAGGAATCGCTGAGAGCCGGTATGCTGTCTGTCCGCCTTGAAAGCCGATCACTTTGGGGCCAAATCCCAGAGAAAAGGTCTTGACTCCTATTTTGAAGACCTTGGCTACCAGAAAATGGCCAAGTTCATGAAAAAAAATCAGGGCCCCAATGACTAAAAGTATTGCAATGGCGTTGATCATACAGTTGCCGCCAGCTTGTGTTTGCGGACAAAAGCCCGGGTTTTGGCATCCAGATCCAGGATCTCCTCGAGTGTATTCAGCTCAAATCCCTGATGCCAGCTCAAGGCTTCTTCAGCCAAAGCCGGGATGTGGGCAAAGGCAATTTGGTGATTTAAAAAAAGCTCCACTGCCACCTCATTGGCAGCATTGAGGACCACCGGGTAGCTGGGTCCGGCCTGCAAGGCGGCCTTGGCCAGAGCCAGACAGGGAAAGAGCTCCTCATCCGGCGAAAAAAAACTCAAGCTGCCCTTGCGCACCAGGTCCAGCCGGGGCAGGTCCATATGCAGCCGTTGCGGATAGCTCAGGCAATACGCTATGGGGATACGCATATCAGGAATGCCCATATGGCTTAAAACAGATCCGTCCTGGAACTCGACCATGGAATGCACAATGCTTTCCGGATGCACCACAACCTCAATTTTCTCTAGGGACAACCCAAAGAGGTAATGGGCCTCGATGACCTCCAGGCCTTTGTTCATCATGGTGGCAGAGTCCACACTGATCTTGGCCCCCATGGACCAGTTGGGATGGGCCAGGGCCTGCTTGGGTGTAACCTGATCCAAAAAACCTTTGCTGGCCTGGCGAAATGGTCCACCCGAAGCAGTCAGGATAAGGGTTTTCACCTCCTGTCCGGAGTGCCCGGCCATGGCCTGAAAAAGGGCGTTGTGTTCAGAGTCGACAGGCAGAATGCAGGCCCCGCTTTGTGCACAGGCCTCGCGGAGCAAAGGGCCGGCCAAAACCAGAGATTCTTTGTTGGCCAGGGCGACTACCTTACCCTGCCTGATCGCAGCCAGGGTGGGGGCCAAACCGGCCGCACCTACTTGAGCCGAGACCGCTATATCCGCCTCAGGAATGGAGGCCATGCGGATATAACCTTCCTGACCGCTCAAGATCACCGGTCGATACCGGGCAGGGAGAAGCGTTTGCAGGTCAGCAGCCAGGTCCTCAGATTTAACTGCCAGGTAAGGCGGCCGCCACATGCTGGCCTGCTGGGCCAAGAGATGTATGTTCTCTCCCCCGGCAAGTCCGGTAATGTGGACCCGGTCCGGATGTTCCTGGGCAATTTGCAGCACATTTTGCCCGATGGAGCCCGTGCTGCCAAGGACCACAAGCTTGCGCCCCTGCTGCGGGAGTTCATAGGCTGGCTGTAATGCGGAAATATAATGGAGCATAACCGGTCTTTCAGGGAGGTAAGAAATTTACTTCAGAATACACTTTTTCTCAGCTCAGGCAAAGGAACCTGGCCCCATTCCCTCAAGTCAGGCTCCTTTTTTGGTCCTCTGTCATCCCCAGAAAGGGTACATTGAACGTATGGCCATGTATACAGGAATAACCAGAAGCAGACTGTCCACCCGATCCAGTATGCCGCCGTGTCCAGGGAGAAGGCCGCCGGAGTCCTTTATCTCCAGCTCGCGCTTCAGGGCGGATTCAAACAGATCGCCTCCTTGCGCAGCCACATTCAGGGCCACGCCGACTCCAAACCATACATACCATGGCCCGTGTCCCCAGATAAGGCCCAGGACCATACTGACGAGCACACAAGCCCCGAGCCCGCAGAGAGATCCCATCCAGGTTTTTTTGGGGCTGATACTGGGACACATTTTCCGCTTGCCCCACCTGGAACCACCGTAAAAAGCCCCGGTATCCGAGGCAGCGGCAGCCAAAAGGACAACGAGCAGCTCCACCTGAGAGAAAAAACACAAAAAGTGCAGGCTCCCCGGTATATAGACCAGACCTGCAAAGACAACAGCCACATCTGCCCAGGGCATTTCCCTTTGCCTGGCCCATAGGGCGAATACAAGACCCAGGAGCCAGAACCCGGCCAGGAGCGTACCACCCAGCGTCCAGCCCAGGCCGGGTCCCAACACCACCGGAAGGGCTAAGGCCAAGCCCAAACCCTTGATCCACCTCCAGTCAGGCCAGAACATAGTCCAAAACTCAAGCAGAGCCGCAAGGCACACTCCGGCCAGAGCAAAAGCCTGGACCACGGGAGGAGCGGCAAATATCAGCCCGGCCAAAAGGAGGATGAGCACGCCGGCTGTGAGGAGGCGCTGTTGATGGGAGGTGATGCTCACTCTACCCCTCCGAACCGGCGGCTGCGGCGCCGGTAATCTTCCAGAGCTAAATTCAGCTCGTGTTCATCAAAATCCGGCCACAGGGTTTGCGTGAAGTAGAGCTCGGAATACGCGGCCTGAAAGATGAGGTAATTGCTCAGCCGCAGTTCTCCGCTGGTGCGCACAATGAGGTCAGGGTCAGGCTGATTCCCGGTATATAAATGTTCTCGAAAAAATTCTTCACTCAGTTCTTCTGGGTTTGCCCCCTTGCTCAGCAGCGCACGACAGGCCCGGACGATTTCATCCCGGCCGGAATAATTCAAGGCCAGATTCAGAATCATTTGATCGCAGTGCGCAGTCTTTTCCAGGGTTTGACCGATGGCTGTGCGCAAAGGCAGGGAAAACTCCTGCCAGTTGCCTATCACATTGAAACGGATTGAATTTTCCACCAACTTTTTCTGCTCGCGGCGCAAAAAGCGGACCAGGAGATCAAAGAGAAACTGAACCTCCTCCTTGGGGCGTGCCCAGTTTTCCCTGGAAAAGGCATACAGGGTCAAGACCTGGATATTTTGCTTACGGCAAGCGGTGACGATGGACTGCGCCGTATCAGCCCCGGCCTGGTGCCCGGCACTGCGGGGCAGGCCCCGCTTTTTGGCCCACCGTCCGTTCCCGTCCATGATTATGGCCAAGTGCTTGACAGCAGGCATATGTGGTCCGGCCAAGGTGGATGCAGTCAAATCTCCATGATCTCCTTTTCTTTTTCAGCCAGAAGTTCATCAGCCTTGGCAGTAAAGGAATCAGTCAGCTCCTGGATCTTCTCTTGACCTTTGTGCTGGTCATCTTCAGTGATGTCCTTGTCGTTCTTCATCTTCTTCAATGTCTCATTGCCTTCCCGCCGCACATTGCGAATTGCGATCTTGGCATCCTCTGTGTTCTTTTTGGCTACCTTGACCAGTTCTTTGCGCCGCTCTTCAGTCAGTGGAGGGATGGAAATGCGGATCACTTTGCCGTCATTGATGGGATTGAGTCCCAGATCGGATTTCATGATTGCCTTTTCCACATCTGAAAAACTGTTCCGGTCCCAGGGCTGGATGGTAATGGTTCGACTGTCTGGGATGGAAATGGAAGCCAGCTGATTTAAGGGCGTTGGAGTATTGTAGTAATCCACCAGGACATCCTCTACAAGGGTGGTCGAGGCCCGTCCGGTCCGCAAGCGGCTAAAATCCTTTTTTAAGGTATCTAAAGCCTTTTGCATACGCTGTTTACAATCCTGAAAAACCTCATCCATGCGTACACCCTCCCTTATTCTTACCCGTGAACTGTGGTTCCGACATCTTCCCCGCAGGCCACCCGTTTGATATTGTGCCGGGTTAAGAGATTGAAGACCACGATAGGCATTTTGTTGTCCATGCACAAGGATATGGCCGCAGAGTCCATGACCTTGAGCCTTTGCTGCAGGACATCCAAATAGCTGAGCCGGGAATACAAATAAGCATCCGGACTTTCTTCCGGATTCGTGTCATATACTCCATCCACCCGGGTGGCTTTGAGCAGGGCCTGGGCCTTAAGTTCCATGGCCCGCAAGGACGCAGCTGTATCAGTAGTGAAATACGGATTTCCTGTCCCAGCGGCACAGATCACCACCCGCCCCTTTTCCAGATGTCGAATGGCCCGTCTGCGGATATAAGGTTCAGCCACCTCCTGCATGGTGATGGCTGTCATCAGCCTGGTGGTCAATCCCTGCTTTTCCAGGCTGTCCTGCAGGGCCAGACCGTTGATGACCGTGGCCAGCATGCCCATATAGTCGGCTGAAGCCCGATCCATGCCTGCGGCAGACGAGGATACCCCCCGGAAAATATTTCCCCCGCCAATGACCAGGGCCACCTCAAGCCCCATACCGGCCACTTCGGCTAAATCTTCGCAAAATGCATCAATGCTGTGCAGATCAATGCCCATGGAACGGGACCCGGCCAAGGCCTCTCCGCTGAGCTTTAACAGGACGCGTTTATATTTCAGCTCGCTCATTGCACTCCTCACAGCTGTGATCAAGTCTTTCGGGCCGCACAGGCAGGGCCGCTTCCATCTTGCGGGAGGTTCTCTGCTCTCCTGGGCCGGATTGGCAGGCCTGCAAAGCAAAAAACGGGCCGTCGGCCCGTTTTGCATTTACTCTTCGGAATGTGTCTCCCCGACTTCCATGCGCGTAAAGCGGGTGACCTCGATCTTTTCGCCCAGGACAGCGACCAGTTCATTGATCAGATCCTTGACCGCAAGAGAATCATCCTTGATATATGGCTGCTCCAGCAGACAGACCTCTTTGTAATACTTATTGACCCGTCCTTCAACGATCTTCTCCACCACCTGCTCCGGCTTGCCGTCAGCCCGGGCCTGGTTGGCATAAATAGCCTTTTCCTGTTCAATGGCCTCCTGGGGCAGATCTTCCGGGCGGACGCACAAAGGATTGGCCGCCGCCACCTGCATGGACAAATTTTTGGCCAGCTCTTGGAATTTATCGCTTTTGGCCACAAAGTCTGTTTCACAGTTGAGTTCAACCAGCACGCCAATTTTGCCGTTGGCGTGGATATATGAACCAATAAATCCTTCTGAAGCCGAACGTCCGGCTCTTTTCTGAGCTTTGGACAGGCCTTTTTCTCTCAGCCAGGCTACAGCCTTTTGCTCATCTCCCTCTGATTCCTGCAAGGCCTTTTTGCAATCCATCATTCCGGCCCCGGTCTTTTCCCGGAGCCCCTTGACCATCTGGGCTGTGATCTCCATCTGACTATTCCTCCTCTGCACTGTCTTGCTCGGGTTGATCGCCGACCACTGCCTCTTCCGCGGCAACCTTGCTTTCTGCGGACTCCTGGGCTTCTTCCATCTGCTCCATCTCCTCATCCTGCCTGCTCTGACCTTCCAGACAGGCTTCGGCAATCCGGGAAGTAAACAGCTTGATGGCCCGGATAGCGTCATCATTGCCAGGAATAATGTAGTCTATCAGGTCGGGATCGCAGTTGGTATCCGTAATGGCCACAATGGGAATGCCCAGACGCCGAAACTCCCGGACAGCAATATCCTCCCTCTTGGGATCGACAATAAAACCAGCCTGGGGATAATCGTTCATGTCCTTGATACCACCCAGGGTATCTCTGAGCTTGGTCAGTTCCCGCTGCATGCCCACAATCTCTTTTTTGGGAAAACGGTTGATACTGCCGTCTTCAAACATGCTTTCCAGTTGCTTGAAGCGCTCTATGCTGTGCTTGATGGTCTTGAAGTTGGTCAGCGTCCCCCCCATCCAGCGGTGGGTGATGTAATACATTCCGGCCCGATTGGCTTCTTCCTGGATGATATCCTGGGCCTGACGTTTTGTGCCCACAAACAGAACCTTGCCCTTGTTGGCCACTACGTCCACTATGAACTCATAGGCCCGGTTGAACAAAGGCATGGTCTGCTGCAGGTCAATGATGTGGATCCCCTTCCGGGCCCCGAAAATAAAAGGGCGCATTTTGGGGTTCCACCGCCGGGTCTGGTGTCCAAAATGGACTCCGGTCTCCAGCATTTCCTTCATGCTAATGTAAGCCATACTCGCTCCTTGGGTTTTGTTTCCTCCACCCCGGCCGGATCCATAACCTGTTGCCAGCTTTGGTTCGTATGAACAAGGAAAATATTCCCTGCCGTGAACGGGTTCTGTGTTCAACACAAAACATTCCTGATTTGCCGGTAGTCCCGCCGCCAGCGGAACTGAACAGGACCCCAGGATCGCTCCGGAGTGTGTGGAGATTGAGACGAAGGGAAAATACCTAAAACAAAAATGCACTCCTGACAAGAGGCAAACCCAGCCTCCAGGGCTAATCAAGCACAGGATTGCACAGGTGACCGATTCCTTCGATCTGAACACAGACCCTGTCCCCAGCTGCCAGAGCCCCAACTCCTGGCGGGGTACCGGTCAGGATCACATCTCCGGGATGCAGGGTCATCACCCGGGAGATGAAGCTGACCAGGGCCGGAGGGGATACAATCATGTCCGCAACAGATCCGGACTGGACCTGGACATCATTGACCAAAGTGGTAATGCGGGCTTCACCCATGGCCCCTATGTCTGTCTCAATGCCTGGTCCCAGCGGACAAAAGGTATCAAAACCTTTGGCCCGGGTGTACTGAACATCTTTTCTCTGCAGATCCCGGGCAGTTACATCGTTGGCGCAGGTATAACCCAGGATATGTCCGGCCGCTTCTGCCTCGGATACATGATGGCACAAGCTGGCTATAACCACGCCCAGTTCGCCTTCGTAATGGACTTCACGCGACTGCGACGGCAGACGTATGGGCTGGTTGTGATCGATCACCGCAGACCCTGGCTTTAAAAACAAAAGGGGCTCACTCGGAACTGCCTTGTCCATCTCCCGGGCATGGGCATAGTAATTCAGTCCCACGCAGACCACCTTGCCCGGTCTCAGCAAGGGCAGAGTCTGTACATCCTGATGAGAGACCCGGGCGGCCTCCTGCAAGTCCCAGTTGAAAAGCAGGACCTGGCCTTCCTCGTATCTGGCCCAATAGGATCTTCCCTGAAATGCAACCCGATTTATAAACATATATTCCTCAGATCTTGATGATTACCGGGACAATAACCGGATCCCGCCCCAGCGATTTGCGGAAATAGCGGCGCAAGGCGGATTTGATCCGATCTCGCAGTTTTTTCCAGGCCCCGGCCGGGATCTTTTCAAACACATCCATGATAATTGACTCGGCTTCGGTCAGGATATGTGCATACTGCTGCTCAAATATAAAGCCTTTGGACTCCAAACGCGGACCCATGATGATTGCTCCGCTCTCAGTATCCAGGACCATGACAACCACCACCATGCCCTCGTCAGCCAGAAGCTGTCGTTCTTTGAGGATGGTGCTGCCCACATCGCCAACTCCCTTGCCGTCTACAAGCACGGAACGAGCTGAAAACTCCTCTTCATAACGCAGGCCCTTTTCCAAGAGAGTCACCGGCTGCCCATCTTCGAGTACCAGGGCCCGTTCCGGAGCCACACCGCAACTTTGAGCCAGATCCGAGTGCTTGATCAGGTGCCGGTATTCACCATGGATGGGGACGAAGAATTTGGGCCTGATAGTGTTGAGCATGAGCTTAAGCTCTTCCTGGTGGGCATGCCCGGATGCATGCACTGCCTGCACCTTTTCATACAGCACCTCAGCCCCAAGCTTGTACAGGCGATTAATAACCTTGTTGATGGCCTTGGTATTCCCGGGAATGAACCGGGAAGACATGATCACTGTATCCCCGGGATGAATCCGCAGCTGCCGGTGTGACCCCTCGGCCAGCCGGGTCATGGCCGACATGGGCTCGCCCTGGGATCCGGTGACCAGCAGCACCACTTTCTCATCCGCAAGATCACCAATGCTTTCCGGATCTACATAGCTCTGGTCGGAAAAATTCAAGTAGCCCAAATTCCTGGCGATCTCGATATTTGAGCTCAGGCTTTTGCCGCTGACAGCCATGGTCCGGCCAAACTGGGTAGCCAGATCATAAATCTCCTGAATGCGTTGCACATGGCTGGAAAACAGGGTCACCAGTATCCGGCCCTCGGCCTTTTGAAAGATATCCTGCAAGCTGGCCTTGACTTCCTTTTCGGTCAGGGCAAAGCCCTCCCGCTCCACATTGGTTGAATCCGAAAACATGAGCTGCACCCCGGGGCGGGCAAACTCAGCCAGCCCCTCCAGATCGGTGAAATGGCCGCCCAGGGGATTGCGGTCTATCTTAAAGTCTCCGGAATGCACAACCCGGCCCACAGGAGTTTCTATCCCCAGGGCATAGCCCTGGATAATGGAATGGCAGACCGGAAAAAACTGAAAGGAAAGATCGTTAATGAGCACCGTTTCTCTGGGCTGAACCGGCTGAAGAGTCACTTTGTCGTTGAGATAAAACTCCCGCAGTTTGTTGTTCACCAAAGCCAGGGTAAAATCAGAGCCGTACACTGGCACATCAATTTCAGGCAATATCCAGGGCAGAGCACCTATATGGTCTTCATGGCCATGGGTCAGGATCACGGCTTTGAGTTTCTCCTTTTTTTCCACAATAAAATCCAGGCGGGGGATGACCACATCTACTCCGTAGTGAAAATCATCCGGAAACATTAGTCCGCAATCAATGAGGACTGCGGACTGATCTGTCTCCAGGAGCAGACAGTTCATGCCTATCTCCCCCAGCCCTCCTATGGGATAAAAAGTCAATCGTTTTTCATTGTCCATTTGTTCATCTCCCTGAGTGTTGTATCCATCTCCGCCCACAAGGCGGTTTTCAGTCTGTTTCGATCTTTGACCGTTGCCTCCTCTGGAACATGACGAGGCGGCAAGGCCTTCAGACGTATGCTTCCGGGATGCAAAAGGAAACTTCCTTTGGGCATAACCCGGCTTGAACCAGTAATCAGTATCGGAACCACCGGCACCTTGGCCTTTAAAGCAATAACAAAGGCCCCGATGTGAAAATCCTGCAATCCATCTTCCTCTCTTCCCCGGGTGCCCTCTGGAAAAACAACCAGGGATTGGCCCTGCTGAAGACGGTGCACAGCCTCCTGCATATCCCGCATGCCCTGCCGGCTGTTTTCCCGGTCCACTCCCAGGTGACCGGTTCGGCGCATGCCCGGGCCAAAAAGAGGAATGGTAAATAAAGAGTTTTTAGCCACAAAGCGGGGATACCAGTTGCGCAGCAGGGATAGCATTATAGGGATATCAAGGAGGCTCTGATGATTGGCTATAAAGAGATAGGTCCTGCCCTGGTCCAAGTCAGCCACATCTGCCTGAATATCCAGCCCGGCGGCCCACACTACCCCCTGAGCCCAGATTTTCTCAAGCTTTTGCAACAGGCCGGAAGTACCAGGTATGCGAGCCAGCAAAATTACTGATGTGGCTATAAGCGCGGTAATCAGCAGGGCGGCGGGCAAAAAAATGATATTCTTTAAAATGTAGTAAAACGAGTGCATAATACTGAAGTGCTCTTCAGGAATTTCCATCCCGGGTTCAAACCAGGGCTTGGCCGAAATCAAATGAATGAACGTGTACACTCAAAAACGAAAAAGCCGCCCGTGGGCGGCTTTCTACAACCTGCATCACTACGCATAGGGGCACAGCCCATTTCCAATTTCCGCCTCCGGGATCAGATCAACGACTCCCGCCATTTTCAGACCTGTTTTCATATCTTGTCAGGTTAAAATCCCAACCCGCGTCAGTTTAGTCAATTCATTCATGTGACATCTGTCTTTTTTATCACGTGTGAGACAAAATCTATAAGGAATCTGGCTAGGCGTTTTCCGCCTTAGCCTGTCTCTCCTCCAGAATTTTTTCCTGTATATTGGAGGGACATTCAGCATAGTGATCAAACTCCATGGTGAATACTCCCTGTCCTCCAGTCATGGCCCGCAGATCCGGGGCATAGCGCAGGATCTCAGCCATGGGCACCTGAGCATTAATCTCAGTAATGCCCTGATTGGACTCATACCCCAGAACCTTGCCTCTCCGGCTAGAGAGATCTCCAATGATATCGCCCATATATTCATCAGGAACAGATATGGTCATTTTCATGACCGGTTCCAAAAGAGTGACCCCGGTTTTTTCCGCCGCCTTTTTAAAGGCCATGGACCCGGCAATCTTAAAGGCCATTTCCGAAGAATCCACGCTGTGATAGGAACCATCAAACAAGCTGACCTTGAAATCGACCACAGGATAACCGGCTAAAACCCCTTTCTGGGCCGCCTCTTGAATTCCCTGGTCCACAGCAGGAATGAAGGTCTTGGGTATCACTCCGCCCACAATCTGGTTCACAAATGCATACCCCTCCCCCCGGGGCTGAGGCTCCAGCTTAATCCAGCAATCCCCGAACTGCCCCCGGCCGCCGGTCTGCTTTTTATACCGGCCTTGAACTTCGGCCGTCCCCTTAATGGTCTCCCGATAGGGAATCTTGGGGGCATGCAGTTGAACTTCAACCTTGTTCCTGCGCCGGACCTTCTCCACAGCGATTTCGATATGCAGCTGCCCCATACCGGAAAGCAGGATGTCCCTTGTCTCTTCGTTGTGTTCCAGCTTGAGGCTGGTGTCTTCTTCCAGAAGCTTCTGGATGGCGGCCACCATCTTGTCTTCATCCTCCTTGCTGGCTCCGGACAGGGCGAAAGACAAGAGCTGGGGCGGAAGGGCCGGCGTGTCCAGGACAAAAGAATCCTTTTCTGCGCAAATGGTGTCTCCAGTACTCGTGCTCTTGAGCTTGGCCACAGCCACAATTGCTCCAGGGCCCAGTTCTTCCTTGCACGGTTCCTGTTTTTTGCCCACCACAAATTGCAAAGCGCCCAGCTTTTCCTTGACATCCTTGACTGGATTAGAGACCTGAATATCGGAACTGAGCACCCCGGACAGAACACGCAGCATGCTCAGCTGTCCGCCGAAAGGTGTGGTAATGGTTTTGAAAACAAAGCAGGACAGAGGAGCCTCCGGGGAAGATTGGCGTTCGCTCCCGTCTTTCCCCTTCCATGGTTCCCGGTCCAATGGAGAAGGCAAAAGCTCCTGAATCTGATCCAGGATTTGGGCCCCGCCCTTGTTGGCCGCTGCCGCGCTCACGCACACCGGCACTATATTCCCCAGCACAACCCCCTTTCGCAGGCCGGCTCTGATCTCATCAGCCGAGAGCTCTCCCTCTTCCAGGTACTTCTCCATAAGCTCTTCATCGCTCTCAGCTATATTTTCCACTGCGGTCTCATAGAGTTCGGCTACCCGGTCTGTCAGATCTTCCGGGACTTCCTGGCTTTTGATCTTGCCCTCAGCTTCAAACATCAGGGCCTTGTTGTTGAATATATCCACAAGTCCGCGGAAGTCAGCCTCAGAACCAATGGGCAGATAAAGCAATACCGGCTTGGCCCCCAGGACATCAGATATCCCGGCCAGGGCCTGATCAAAATCAGCCCGCTCGCGGTCCAGTTTGTTGATCACAATCATGGCTGGCACACGGGTCTGCAGTACATCTTTCCACAGCTTTTTGTCCTGGGCCTTGACTCCGTCCACAGCATCAATGACATACACAACCGCATCAGCAGCAGTGAGCTGATAGGGAAACTCACCCAGAAAATTGGTATCCCCGGGATTATCGATCAAAAAATGCCGGTTCTTGTTCCAGGCATAGACTGCATATGCCGGCTGCACACTGCCGCCTTTCTTGGTTTCCTCCGGCTCATAATCCAAAACAGTGTTCCCGGCATCAATGCTTCCCAACCGGGTCGTCACTTTGGCATTGTACAAAAACATTTCGGCCAAGGAGGTCTTGCCGCTTCCACTGCTTCCGGCCAGGGCAAAGGTTCGCTGCTGTTTGAGTTTATCCTCCATTGCGCACTCCCTTCCTCCATATAATTTTGGGTTCAAAGCAGACCGGCGCACTGCTTGCGCTCAATCGATTTATATAAAAAAAGCTTGGCGTTATCGTGACGAACCTTCTCACCTCGCACGGTCTTGTCACAATATGTTAACAGAAAAGTACAAAACTATACCAAAAAAAAAGGACTTGCA
>JBKHIL010000302.1:0-3178 GCA_046538645.1 Desulfovermiculus sp. | reverse complement strand
TGATGTTTTCTCGGCCCGGCTCAAGGAATTGGCCAAACTGCAAGGCGTTCGGAGCAACCAACTCATAGGGTATGGATTGGTGGTCGGGCTTAACGACACCGGGGACAGCGACGACAATGGTTTTACCAGCCAAACCATGGCCAATATGCTGGAACGGCTACATATAACCACTGACCGGGATGAGGTTGAGATGAACAATGTAGCCGCGGTCATGGTCACAGCCGACCTTCCCTCTTTTTCTAAGCCTGGAGACCAACTGGATGTGCTGGTCTCATCTCTGGGTGATGCGGAGAGTCTGTCCGGAGGCACCTTGATTCAGACACCGTTGAGCGGTGACCGCGGCGACGTCTTCGCCGTAGCTCAGGGCCCTGTCCTGGTGGGCGGGTTCGCTGCAGGCGGGGAAGCTGCACAGGTTCAGCAGAATCATCCCACGGTCGGACGTGTTCCGGGCGGAGCAATAGTCGAGCGCGAAGTTGACTACGCCCTGCCCTCCACTGGTCACCTCTCGTATAGACTTGCAGAGCAGGATTTCACCACTGTCTCGCGTATCTTACAGGCCTTAAATGAAAGGTTCGGCCAGGGCACAGCCTCTGCCAGAGACAGCGGAAGCTTCCGGGTTCAGATCCCGGACGAGTTTGCCCAGAATACGGTTCAGTTTATTGCCGAGGTGGAGCAGGTTGAGGTCCAGCCGGGGACAAAGGCTCGGGTGGTGATCAATGAAAGGACAGGAACCATTGTCATGGGCGGCCAGGTGCATTTGAATGAAGTTGCAGTGGCTCATGGAAACTTGAAGCTTCAGATCCAGGAGACACCACAGGTTTCTCAGCCAGCGCCTTTCTCCCTCCAGGGAGAGACAGTTGAAGTGCCTCGCACATCGATAGACGTGGAGGACGAAGAAGCCCAAATGGTTGTCCTGAGGGAAGGAGTGACGATCAGCGATTTGGCTGCTGGACTAAACACTATAGGGGCTACTCCCAGAGATATGATATCCATTTTGCAAGCTATAAAAAGGGCTGGTGCTCTGCATGCCGATTTGGAGATCATGTGATGATCCATGGCCCCAAAAAAAGAGGGTGAGCATGAGTTTAGCTGTCGATCCCCAATTGCATCTTCCCGGCATAGATCCCTCCGCTCAAAACTCTGATATGCAGCTTCGAGCTGCATGTGAAAAATTTGAGGCTTTTTTTGTCCAGGCCATGTTTAAAAGCATGCGAAAGACTATTCCAGAGGGCGGTCTTATAGAGCGCAATAACGGCCAGAAATGGTTTGAAGAATTTATGGATGCAGAACTGGCTGAGTCCATGGCTGGAGAAAGTAGCATAGGTATTGCTCAGGCCCTGTATCAAGAAATATCCGGCGTATCTGAAGCAGGAAAACAAAATGGCGTCAGCCCTGGATCCAATATCCAGACTAAGGGTTAGGCGAACGGACGCAAGTGTGAGGGCCCCTTTCTGCTGTTGCTGAACAAGGGGCTTTTTTTGTGTCCGGGATTAAAGAAATCCGGGCCGGATTCCGAAGAATATACAGCTACTTCACCAACGTCACGGAAGACGTTTCCAACCGCAGACACGACGTCATCAGCAAGGAGTGGTGATAGATATGAAAATTAATGCCGATACCCAGATAGCAGCCTTATACAAAAGCAAAAAGGCCAATCAAATCCGGTCTGTCGAGCAAACTGAGGCTGTACATGGCCCGGACAAGGTCCAGATTTCCAAATCAGCTCAGCAGGCAGAAGGCACCACCCGGACAGAGCGGATTCAAGAGCTGAAGGCTCAGGTGGAAAACGGAACTTACAACCCGGATATGCGGAAGGTGGCTTCCGGATTGATACAGTTTTTGACCCAAGGGAAATAAGTATGTCTGAGAACTCCCCGCGTTCCCGCTATGAACGTTTGCAGTGCTTATTTTATCTTCTGGTCCAGGAGCGGGAAAGCGCCAAGTCCTTAGATATTGCCGGAATGGAAGCTGCGACCCGGGCCATGCAGGAACTTCTTTCAGCGCTGGAAGCAGACACTTCCTCACTTTCCGCTGATGAAACGCGGCTCGTAGGCAGCATTCAACGAGAAGTAAAACGCAACGCACACTTTTTTCAACAGGCCTTAGCGTGGGTGGAAGAGAGTGCGCAGGTTGTTCGAGGGAATACTGACCCACCGGGGTATTCCCCCCAGGGAGACTTAAGTCGAATACCCCGTGAAGGCCGGCTGCTTTCAGGAAGGATATGATATGAGTGATCTCTTGAATTCCTTACATATCGGGCAGAGTTCGATATTTGCCAATCAAAAGAATATGTCCGTTATCGGCAACAATGTGTCCAATGCCAACACCGAGGGCTACTCCCGGCAGGATGTGCAGATGGAGGCCTGGCCCACTGTAAAGCGGGGGGATTTGTCTTTTGGGCAAGGTGTCAAGCTGGGGGATATAGCCCGGGCCCATGACCGGTTCGTCACCGACCGTTTGCGAGAGGCGAGTGAGGAGTACGGGCAGGCGGAAGGCAAAGCCACGCCCCTGACCGAGCTGGAACGCATCGTTGGCATCGATGAAAACAGCCTGGCCGGGGCCATGGACGACTTTTTCGACGCCTGGCAGGAGCTGTCCGTGAATCCTGAGGGAGAAGCCGAGCGTAACCTGGTTCTGCGGCAGGGTGATGCTTTGGCCACCCGCTTCCGGCAGACAGAAAACAGCCTGTCCGGACTTGAGGACTCCATTGATTCCAGGCTGGAAACCGAACTGGAGAATATAAACGACAAATTGCAACAGATTGCCGATCTCAACCAGCGAATTACCAGGGCCACATCTACGGGACATAATCCGAACACAGCCCTGGACGACCGGGACAGGCTTTTGCAGGAGCTGTCAGAGGAAATCGGATCCAAGGTATACATAGATGAAAAAGGCTCGGCATCGGTGTATCTGCCCAATGGTCCCACATTAGTCCAGGACAGCAAGGCCAACCAGATCCAGGCCGGAGAGCCAACTGAGGATGGTCTGCAATTTACCCTTCACAGCGGAAAAACACAAACCAGCTTGCGTGGAGAGGATTTTGGGGGTGAATTCAAAGGCTATATCGATGTCCGGGACCGTATACTACCCGAAGTGGAAGCAGGCCTTGATCAGCTCAAGCACGACCTGATCACCCGGGTCAATGCCAAACATGCCGCTGGCATGAGTTTGGAAG
>JBKHIL010000301.1:0-3187 GCA_046538645.1 Desulfovermiculus sp. | reverse complement strand
GCATGCTGGGCCGTCGGGAATCCAACACGTCAGTTTCATTCTTGATCAAACTGGCGTCACAGCCAGCGGCGGCGCTGAACACTCAAACACTGCAAACTGAATACTCCCTCTACAGCTACCTGGCTTCCTCGCCCGCCTCCTGGTTTTTGGTATACAGGGAACTGGCCTGCTCCAGGATGTCAAATGTTCTGTTGACCAGGGTGTGCGGATCGGCCAGATATCCGGCCTGGAGCAGGGCGGCTTCAAACAGGTGCTCCGTACTCTGATGGACAAAGGGATCATCCGGATTGCGGGAGTAAACCTTGAGCAGATTACGGCTCAAGCGATGGTTGGGATTGATCTCCAGGATCTGCTTGGGAATGGAGCTGTCTTTGTTCATAATATGCATGATTTTCTGCATCTGGGAGCTGATCCCGCTTTCCGGGCTCACCAGGCAGGCCGGGCTGGTGGACAGACGCTTGGAGGTCCGTACCTCTGTGACCCGGTCTCCCAGGATGTCCTGCATGGCCTTTAAGAGTTGATCAAAAGACTTTTCTTCGTCAGTACTTAATTTTTCCGTGCTCTCGGCCTCACTGGAGGCAAACTGCTCCAGCTCACCCGGATCGACGTGTTCGGCCGCTTTTAATGGATAGTCCTTGAAGGTCCCTATGCTTTGGAGCACAAACTCGTCCACCGGCTCGAAGAGGTAGAGGACATCCAGCCCTTTGTTGCGAAAGAGTTCCAAATGGGGGTTGGCGGCAATATTTTCCCGGTTGGGCCCGGAAATGAAATAGATCTCCTTTTGGCCCTCCTTCATCCGCTCTAGGTATTCATCCAAAGAGGCCAGCCCGGTTTCGTCCCCGTGCCAGGAAGCGTTAAAGCGTAAAAGCCGGGCAAAGGTCTCCTTGTTGGCAATATCCGAATATCCGAGCTTGAATACCTTGCCGTGTTCCTGCCAGAAGGTGGTATACCGCTCTGGATCTTTATCCGCCATTTTGTCCAGCTGGCTTAAGACCTGCTTGGTAATCGTGGTCCGGATCTTGGTGATCATGGCACTTTCCTGAATTGCCTGTCTGGACAGGCTCAGGGGCAGATCTTCGGTATCCACCACGCCACTGGCAAAGCTCAAGTACTGAGGGATGAGGTCCTGATTTTTGTGCTGGATGAGGACCCGGTTGACATAAAGGTCCAGGCCGTAGTCACTGGGCATGTTTTCAAACATCAGGGTTGATTTCTGGGGGATAAACAGGATGCTGTTGAATTGAACAGGGGCATCCACAGAAATGTGGATGGTTTCCAGCGGGGGCTGGCTGTCATAGGTCAAGAACTTGTAGAACTCAGTGTATTGATCCTCAGAGATACTGAACTTGGATTCCTTCCACAGGGCAGGGATGGTGTTCACCTTTTCGTCATCCACATAGATGGGGAAGGAGATGAAATTGGAATGCTTCTTGATGATGCGTTTGATCCGGTCCGGATCGGCGAACTCTTTTTCGTCTTCGTGCAGGGTGATCTCAATGCGCGTTCCCCTGGGCATTGACTCTTCGGCCTCAGCCACACTGTAGCTGCCCATTCCGTCTGAGCTCCAGATCATGGTCTTGGCCTCCGGGTCGGCAGATCTGGCGGTCAAGCGTACCTCTTTGGCCACCATGAAGACCGAGTAAAATCCCACCCCGAATCGGCCGATAATGTTCTCCGGACTCTCCTGTTCTTCAGTGACTTTCTTCAAGAATTCCTCGGTTCCGGATTTGGCGATAGTGCCCAGGTTGCTGATCAGTTCTTCCTGGGTCATTCCAATCCCGGTATCGGCAACGATCAGCCGTCCCGCCTCCTTGGCAGTGGAAATTCTTATTTCCAGCGGTTGTTCCGGATCAGCTACCTGGGTGCCCTTGTTTTGTTCGAAGCGGACCTTGTCCAGGGCATCTGAGGCATTGGAAATGAGCTCGCGGAGAAATATTTCCTTGTTGGTATATATGGAATGAATAATGATGTTTAAAAGCTTTTGGGTTTCGGCTTGAAATTCATAGTTCTGGGATGTGGACATTGGTGGTTGACCTCCTGTGGCCAGACTTTGTGAGAAAATCATGGACCTCTTCTTTGCAGTCCCGCTCGCTGCTGCAAAGAGTAAACAACTTGTTGCCCTTGTGAATAAATTTGCGGCATTTTGCTGCCAACAGCAAAAAATAGGTACGATAGATGAGTTGTCAAGGAGGGCAGGTCTGGGATCACGGTAATTTTGTTCTCAGGTGTCAGGGCCGCCACTGGGGGGATTAGAACAGGCGGCTGGCGATCCAGCTCCCGGCTACAAAGGTGCCCAGAGAGCTGCCCAGATTGGCCAGGACCACGACCAGGAGGATGCGGCAGACCGGGTTGAGCCAGAAACTGCGCACAGATCCCAACGCCCCGGGCAGGTCCTCCAGGTCGGCCACAGTGGGCTTTTTGACCCAGGCCTGGACCAGGCCGGCCACCCAGCCGGCAGCAATAGTCGGGTTGAGGCTGGTCAGGGGGGCGGCTACAAAGGTGGAGGCAATGGTTATGGGGTGGGCCAGGGCCAGGGACACGGCCAGGGCGGAGAAGACGCCGTTGACCAGAACCCAGATGGAAATGGATTGCACCGAGTATTCCGGGCCCTGTATAAGTCCATACAGCAGGAGTCCCAGTATAATAATGGGAATTGCCCATTTCAGGATCCTGGGCCACATGGAAGCCGGGGGCAGTTCCAGCAAAGAGGCGGTGTCGATCCGGGTGGGCAGGGCGTTGACCATCCCTGGCACGTGTCCTGCTCCGACCACAGCCACCACCACCCGGCCGGGTGCGTTTTGAACACTGTGGGCCAGATACAGGTCCCGTTCGTCAATCAGCCGTTTTTTGACCTGAGGATAGGACCTGGCCATTTGATCCATGACCACTTCCAGCTGGTCCTTGTCTTTTAGGTCTTCAATGCTGGCCTCATCCACGTTGTGCGGCAGGATAAGGCTGGTCAGGAGGTGGAAGAGCATTTTCAGCTTGTGCCACCAGGACAGATATCCCCAGACCCTTTTCAGGGTGATGTTCACATCGCGGTCGGCCAGGATCAGCCCGGCCCCCTGCTCTTTGGCCACATTTACAGCCGCCAGCATCTCAGCACCGGGCTGGACGCCCAGCTGCTTGGCAATGGAGCGGTAAAAGGCGGACAGGATGAGCTGAATGAGCAGGAAGAGGGATTTCT
>JBKHIL010000300.1:0-3196 GCA_046538645.1 Desulfovermiculus sp. | reverse complement strand
GTAGGGCTGGCCCTCTCCGAGGCCCAGCCTCTTTGATCAACGCACTTTTGGCCCTCGGAGAGCCCCGGGCTACTGGGCCCAGCCCTCTTCATACTCTGTTTCTTTTTTGATCAAACTGGCCGTTTGCAGCCAGAGGCGGCGCTGAACATGAACATGAAATGATTTTTTACACTGACATCAACACAGGGAGTTTCCATGACCAGCTTGTCCAGGCGTGCATTCTTGAAATGGCAGGCCGGCGCGACTTTGAGCCTGGCCGGATCATTAACAGCTTTCCCCATCCGGTCGTGGGCCAGTGACATACCGGACATCGCAGTGGCTGAAGGAAAGGCCGCAGCCGCCACCAGGGCAGCGGTGGAACTTTTGGGCGGAATGAAGGAGTTTGTGCGTCCAGGGCAGCGGGTGATCCTCAAACCGAACATGAGTTTTGACAATCCTCCAAGAATGGCCACCACAACCAATCCAGAGGTGATCAGCACTCTGGCGGGTATGTGCCGGGAAGCAGGGGCGGAAAAGGTCTGGATCCTGGATCATACCTTGCGCGGGGCGGAGGCGTGTTTGGAGAACAGCAAAATTCAGGAGGCGTGTAGGTCCGTGCCCGGGAGTGAGGTCCGGGCCATGGATTCACCTCAGGGTTTTGTGGAAAGATCAATTCCTGAGGCAGAACACTTTACCGAGACCGAGGTCATGCGCGAAGTATTGGAGTCTGATGTCCTCATATCCGTTCCAGTAGCCAAACACCACGGCAGTACCGGGGTGAGCTTGTCCATGAAGGGCATGATGGGACTGATCGCCAACCGTAGCCAGATGCACTGGAGGTATGATCTGCACACTGCAATCGCCGATCTGTGCAGGCTGCTCAAGGCCGACCTGACGGTCATTGATGTGACCAGGGCCTTAACCACCAACGGTCCGAGCGGACCGGGGGAGGTGAAGGTCATGAATACCGTGGTTGCCTCCAGAGACATGGTTGCCGCCGATGCCCAGGTGGTATCCATGGTCCCCTGGTATGGAAAACAGCTACCGCCGGAAAAGGTTGAGCACATCCGTATTGCCCATGAGTTCGGCCTGGGGCGTATGGATGTAGATAATTTAAATGTTCGCCGGGTGGTTGTATGAGTGATAACGCGTTTTATGCTGTCAGGAGACTCGGACTGCTTTCGGGGTCCTGGAAATCAAGCGTAACTCCCGGCAAGAGTAAAACGGTTTTATGCGGCAGCGAATAATCCAGATCTGTTTTTTGCTCCTTTTTCTGCTCGGGGTGGGGCTTTGCTTTCCGCCCTGGCATGAATGGACCCCTCTGGCGGCCATGCTCAACCTGGATCCTGTGCTGGTCTTTGGGCAATGGATCAGCAGCAGGAGGATTCCGAACGGTCTGCTCCAGGCCGGAACCGTGCTGGCCATTACCCTGGTATTGGGCAGGTTTTTCTGCAGCCATGTCTGTCCCTTGGGTACCAGCATGGACGCTGTCTCCGGCATGGCTGGAAGCAGAAAAAGATCCTGGGAGCCGCCCCGGTCCTGGAGACGGGGCAAATACATATTTGTCCTGGTCTTGGCGGTGGCCGCGGTCCTGGGCCAGAACCTCACCCATTGGGGCTCTCCCCTGTCCCTGGCCGGCCGGCTGTATGCCCTCCTGGTCTGGCCTTTTGTCCATTTCCTGCTGCAGCCGACAGGCCTGGCCCAGGTTCTGGGAGTAGGGGCTGAGCCGGCCCGGATAGGACAGATCGGATGGCTCGTGTTCCTCTTGGGGGGTATTCTGGGCACCGCCTGGCTGGTCCCCAGATTCTGGTGCCGGTATCTGTGCCCTACCGGGGCCTTACTGGCTGTGATCAGCCGGTGGTCCTTTCTGACCAGACGGGTTCAGGCCACGTGCAATCAGTGCACTTTGTGCTCCAGACACTGTCCGGCCGGGATAGCCGGGCCTGAAGATATTCCGTCCGGAGAATGTCTGGCCTGCCGCAGGTGTCAGGATGTCTGCCCGGAGCAGGCTGTTGACTGGCTGCCGGGGGGTGTCCGGGAACAGGAATTCTGGCCCCGGCGGCGGCAGATCGCCGGGGCGGCGGTTTTGGGAGCAGGCCTGGCCTGGCTGAACTGGAGCGGCCTGTGGGCCTTTCGGGGAGAACGGGAAAAAGGGCAGCCTCAGGCGGAAGCAATCATCCGCCCGCCCGGTGCGGTCCCGGAGGTCGTGTTTTTGAACTTGTGTGTGCGCTGTGGGGCATGTATGCGGGTTTGTCCCACGAATATGCTGCACCCTCAGGGCCTGGAGCAGGGAATGCAGGGCATGTTCGCCCCGGTGGCTGTATCCAGAAGCGGACCGTGCCGGCCGGAGTGTGCAGCCTGCGGCCGGGTCTGTCCCAGCGGGGCGGTGCGTAGCCTTCCGGTCCGGGAAAAGATGTGGGCCAAGATGGGGACGGCGATGATCAATCAAACCGCATGTCTGGCCTGGGAGTGGGATCGGGCCTGTCTGGTCTGCGATGAGGCCTGCCCATACGGAGCCATTGATTTGCGCCGCATAGCAGGCAATGATGAAGCCGTGCCCTTTGTTCTGGAAGATCGATGCACCGGGTGCGGGGCCTGTGAGCATGCCTGTCCTGTGCAGGGCAGGTCAGCCATTGTGGTCTCTCCATCCGGGAACCTGCGTCTGGGGCGGGGAAGCTATCAGCAGGAGGGCCGCAGGAGAGGATTGTCTATCGCCCGGGGAGAAAGGGATGAAATACCATCCAAACAGCCTGAGGGCAGGGATGCCGGGTCTGAAGACGAACTGCCTCCCGGGTTTTCCTGAAAACCGCATCACAGGCGGTCGCAAGGGACTGAGGCCAGGATCTGCTCACAGTCTTCATCGAGTTCCTGAGCATACCGGCTCCAATCGAAACGCTGGCCGCAGGACCTGCAGCGCAATCCAATGAAGAATCAGGTCTTGACCGGGGTGAGGGGTCCGTTGCAGGATTTGCAGCGCAGTGATTTCTCTTCCGGAGGACTTTGTCTTTTATTTACGAAATAGCTCAAAGGCATAGGGGAGGCATCTCCTCTCGCAGCAGCCTACGATTTGTCGTTCATACCGGTCCCGGCCTGTCCTTGACTTCACCGTCCAAGCCTTTCCCATACCTCCCTCTCTCAGCGCAAGTGGCACTATACTGATCACAGGGCTTTTTGGTTCTGCTTTCCATTTTCAACAATTTCAGTTGATTTGCTCTGT
>JBKHIL010000299.1:0-3209 GCA_046538645.1 Desulfovermiculus sp. | reverse complement strand
CCCAGGGCCATAAATATTATCACCAACCCGGGCATGAACAGCTCCAGAAAAGCCAGCCCAATACCGGCCACAAACCAAATAAGCCATTGAGCACCAAAAAGATCCATGCGAAGAAAAGCTCCCTGTTATATACTTGACCTGGCGATCAGAGCGCCGGAGGTCGTTGCCAAAAATCAGGCGCTCATGCAATAATACCGTGTATCAAAAGCACTATCTCAATTTTTCGCACCAAAGGCAATATAGCAAAGAAGGCAAACGCAAGCTAACTCCGGCCCAAAAGCGGCAAAAAAAGCGGCGCAAGGCAGAGTATCAGACTGTTTTCAGAACAAAATGTGAGAATATCTCCATGAACAAGGATGTGAAGAAAACATGAATATCAATCCCGAGCTTGTAGCGCCCTGCGGGCTTTACTGCGGCGTGTGCGCCGTGTACATCGCTCATCAGGACCAGAATCAAAAATTCAAGGAACGGCTCCTCAGCCTCTATAAGGGCGAGATCCCGGGCAAAGGCAAGCTGCCCAACAGTGAAAATCTGACCATAGATGACATCCGCTGCAACGGCTGTCTATCTGATGATATTTTCATGCACTGCCGGCAATGCGCGATCAGGGACTGTACCCAGGAACATGGGTATGCCGGATGTCACCAGTGCGACGTTTTTCCCTGCCCTCATATTGAGGACTTCCCCATGGTCATTGGCAAAAAAGTCATCTTGCGGGCCATTCCGTACTGGAGGGAAGTGGGGACCGAAAAGTGGATTGAGGATGAAGAGGCCCGCTACATCTGCCCGGAATGCGGAAACAGGCTATTTCGGGGCGTGGTGACCTGCAATCGGTGCAAAACCGAAGTAGATCTGGACTGATACAAAGAAATATGGAAGGTTCTTTACATTCCATATTTGTTTGTAAGACACGCAAGGTTAAGTATGAGCCAATCACGACTCGTAAGCCGGATCTTTACGATCTGGGAAAAGATGTTTGGAAAGCGGGAAGTCAGGTTGGAAAATGAGCTTATCCGCCTGACCAGAAAGGATGTGGCCCAGCGCTTGATCGCCCTGGAACAGAGGAAAAATCCCCAGGCTTCCCGAGCGGACAATATTCAAAGCGCTTTGCGGCGTCTGAAACGGGACAGGAAATGAGGATTGAGTGTTGAAGTTTGTATGGCCTCACTTCTTGGCATTGACCTGGGGCTGAAAACAGGCCTTGCCCTGTACAATGCCCAAGACGGACTTGTGTGGTACAGATCCACCAACTTCGGATCCAGGGGCAGGCTCAAAGCCGGTATCTTCAACCTGCTCAACTCGGTTCCGGATCTGGAGCGAATCGTCCTGGAAGGAGGCGGAGACCTGGCCTGCATATGGACCAAGGAGGCAGCTCGCAGGCATATCGCCGTCAAACGGATCAGCGCCGAAGTCTGGAGGCGGGATCTCCTTCTGCCCAGACACACCACCTGCGGGGTCAAGGCCAAGAAATCGGCTGTTGATCTGGCCCTTACTCTCATCCAGTCCTCCGAAGCACCCCGGCCCAAAACCCGCCTGAATCACGACTGCGCCGAGGCCATCCTCATCGGCTACTGGGGTGCAATAGACATGGGCTGGATTTCTCCTTGAAATGCTCAAACTTGCTGCAGTGTAAGACAATTGTTTGACAAAATTATTCCTGACCATCTTTGCTGCTGGGCGTGAGCATGGTGGCCAATCGAACAGTCAGAGGAAGCCATGAAGCATAAAGGCCAATTTCAAAAGGTTAATGCGGCCGCCAAGAGGATGTATGGACCCAAGGTCATTCTTGTGTGCGGGTATCCCGGGGATGAACATGAGCCTTTCTTAAGCTTTCTGAAGAAAACCAAGGTCGCCGATTTCCCGGTTGTATTTGCCGTGCAGACTGATCTGGAAAGACAGGTGGGCGAGATCATCGATCAAAATCACAAGAGCGGCCTTATGCACAGCTCCCCAATGCCCAGGGCGGTGATCATGTCCGGGGTGACCGGAAAGGAGATGAACAGCCTCATGCAGGGATATCGAAAGGCCCGCTTTCCTCTCCAGCTGTGGGCCTCCCTGACCCCGACCTCAGAAACCTGGACCCTGCAGGGGCTGCTCAGCGAGCTGGAGCTGGAATCCAGGGCCATGCGGGACAAAAAGGGATCCTGAATGAGAACGTTTGAACCCCATGAATGCTTACGTTTAATCTATGAGGCCCACATTGGAACCGCAACTTTAGAGGAATTGACCCTAAAATCGTAGACAAAGAGAGACGGCGGAAATACAGAATCAGCCGGGTAGACCGTTTTCGATACCGATCCCGCTACCTTACCGACGCCGGGATCATCGGATCAAAAGAGTTTGTGGGCGAGGTCTTCGACCAGGTCAAACACTTGCTGAGGTCCAAGGATGAGCGGAAGTTCACACCCGTAGGCGGAGTGGAGGGGGTGTACTCCATGAAGCGGCTGGGGACGTAAGAGAAATGCTGCTCTGACTCTGCTCTTCGATGCTCACATGAGTCAATCTTAACTTTGGGTCAAAAGTTGAGATTGTGTGCTGAGATCGAAATAACTTGTCACCCATCACCGATTATCGTAGCTTTTGTTTATGCCCAAACGCCAAAATCCACATGACAAGGTTATCAAAAAAATCTTGGGCAGGCATGAAACTGCTGTGAGTTTTCTCCAAGGTTTTTTGCCGGAGCAAGTCACTCGGCATCTTGAGCTGGAGTCCTTGCAATTTGAGCAATCAAGTCACATCCCGGACCATTTGAAGGAGTATTTTTCTGACATTTTGATGCGCATGCCGGTTAGGGATGAAAACCAGGAGGCAGAAGTGTATGTGCTGCTGGAGCACAAGAGTTTCCTTGATGAAATGGTTCCTCTCCAGCTTTTGCGGTATATGGTCGAGACGTGGAGCACCTACGGACAGAGGGATAAGAGACCGTTTCTCAAGTTGCCTTTGATTTTGCCGATTGTCATTGCTCACGGGAAACACAAGTGGCGCTATAAAACCAAGCTCAGCTCTATTGTGGATGTGCCTGACGAGGCATTCCGAGTATATTTGCCGGACTTTGAGTACAATCTTTTTGACGTGAATGTCGAAGATGTCCGGGGTTATGCCTTTCATTCGGCCCTGAAGTCCCTGTTTGCCATTTGGCAGATCAGTCCCAAAAGGGAGTTTCTGGATGAGCTCAAAGATGCTTTGATGCTCCTTTTCCAGGATCTGGA
>JBKHIL010000298.1:0-3216 GCA_046538645.1 Desulfovermiculus sp. | reverse complement strand
CTGGAATCGGGCCAAGCCCCCTCACCCCATCGCCCGGTTCACATCCAGGCTGACCAGGTCCAGGATCTCATCATCGGCCAGTTCAGTCAGCTTGATCTCTCCGCTGCCGGAAAGCACGTCTTCGGCCAGCTCCTTTTTGTCCTCTATGAGCTGATCGATTCGCTCTTCTATGGTCCCCCTGGTCACAAATTTGTGGACCAAAACATTCTTTTCCTGCCCGATGCGGAAGGTTCGATCCGTGGCCTGATTTTCCACCGCCGGGTTCCACCAGCGGTCAAAGTGGATGACATGAGAGGCCGCAGTTAGATTCAATCCCGTTCCCCCGGCCTTCAGCGAGGCAATGAAAAAGGGCGGCCCATCTCCATCTTGAAACTGCTCCACCAGGGCACTTCGTTTCCCCACGTGAGTAGAACCGTGCAGCACCAGCCCGGACTGGCCGAATATCCGGGTTAAATGTTCTTCCAAGGCGGGAATGATCTCCCGGAACTGGGTGAAGACCAGAACCTTCTCCTGACGCTCGGCCAGCTCAGCACAGAGCTCCTGGAGGCGATGAAATTTGCCGCTGTTTTCCGGTGTGTACTCCCCATCCCCGGTCAATTGGCTGGGATGATTGCACACCTGCTTCAGGCGGACCAGGGTCTGCAAAACCAGTCCCCGCCTGGCCATGTTGTCTACAGACTGCAGGCTCTTGTTCAGGGAGCGGACAATATGCGTGTAGTGCTTGATCTGCTGCTTGGTCAGGTTGCAGTAGCGTACTGTTTCCGTCTTTTCCGGCAGATCGGATATAACCTTTGCATCGGTCTTTAGCCTGCGCAGAATATAAGGCCCGACCAACTTGCGCAAGGGGCCGAACTGATCCTGGTCCCGGGACTGCATTGCTTTGACAAACTTCTGGAACACCTTGGATGAGCCCAGCAATCCTGGATTTAAAAAGTCGAAAAGAGACCACAAGTCTCCGAGACGGTTCTCAATCGGGGTCCCGGTCAAGGCAACCCTGGCTTGGGACGGCAGTTTTTTGACCGCTTTGGTCTGCCTTGTTGACGGATTCTTGATGGCCTGGGCTTCATCCAGAATAACCAGAGACCAGTTCATATCTTTGAGCCAGCTCAGGCGATGGGCCATGGAGTAGGTAGTCATGACCAGATCGTACTTTGCCAGCCGGGCCTGGACGTCTTCAGCAATCTCCTGCATTTCTTCCCGGCTGGTTTCCGAGGGATGCACAGTCTTTACCTTCAGGCCGGGGGCGAACTTTTCAGCCTCGTTCTTCCAATTACCCAGCAAAGAGGCCGGAATGATCAACAATGCAGGACTGGAACCGGTCTGACCGTTTCGGCAGGCCAAAAGGGCCAGGACCTGCAATGTCTTTCCCAGCCCCATGTCGTCTGCCAGACAGGCCCCCAGCCCAAGCTGGGTCACAAAAGCCAGCCAACTTACACCTTCCTGCTGATAGGGACGCAACTGAGCTGAAATTCCCTCCGGTGTGCATACAGCTTGCAGACGGTCCGGCTCACGCAGCCGGTTCAAGGTTTCCTGCAAAGCACTTCCGGCAGTCACATGCACCCATTCCCTTTCCTCGTCGCTCTCCTCCTGCTGCAAATCCTTGGAGGTTCCGGCCAGCAGACGCATGCCTTCAATAAAGCCTATCCGCCCCTTTTGGGCCTCAGCCGCCACCTGCTTCCAATGTTTCAGGGCCTGCCCCAACTTCTCCTGATCCACTTCCACCCATCGGCCCTTGAGATAGACCAGCCTTTCTTTGTGGGCCAGAATCTCGTCAATTTCCTCCTGACTGAGCTGCATGTCCCCAACAGCCACATCCACATTGAAATCTAAAAGGCTCTGGGCATCAAGGGCTGTTTTTTTCTCCTGGCCAATGGTTACCTGCACCTTCGCCCTGGGCCGCTTGGACCACCAGTCGGGCAGGCGCACGCTCAGGCCGCATTCTTCCAATACAGAGGCCGTCCGCAGCATCTGATAGGCTTGATCCACTCTCCAGGCCATGGGATGATATATCTGCCCGGTGGACATCATTTTCTTTACCCATGCACACTGCTTGGCCGCCTCGTGGACCGGGGACAGAAGCTTGACCAGGCCCTGCTTATTGTCGGCCCCGGAGTACAGCTCCAAGGCCTTGCGCAGGGGCACGTGCTTGGTTCGGCCTTCAGACCCCAAACCAGTGGTGAAGGTGGCCATAAAGGCAAAGGGGCGGTGGGCATCCTGTTTATTTTCGGCCAGATGGAAGGTAACCCGCCCCACCCGTTTCCAGCCCGGAGCATATTGACGGATAAAGGCTTCTATGCCCCCGGCCCGGGCAATGGCCTCCTGTCCCCAGGCGGTCAGGGCCTCCCAGATCCGGGACAGCAGCTCGGGGCTGAGATATTCTCCCCCAACCATGGGCGGAGCAGAGGAAATCCAGCGATCATACTCTGCGCTGGAGGGCGGACTCACCTGAACAGACTGGTCACCCTCTGGAAGATGGCAGATCCTGGTCAGATAAGCCGCTGCAATTCCCCGCCAAAATCGCATGGTCAGGGATGCATGGGTCAGCCTGGTGTCAGCGGCCAGGGTGAAAAGCCCGGCCCGCCAGTCAGAGGCAAAAGTATCCCGTAATCGTTCCAGGGCTGGAGAGTCTTGAGCTTCCTGCTGCGAACTGTCAAAAATCAGTCTTCCCTGGGGATGAAGTCGAATATCGCTCATAGGTGATGCTTTTCAGCTGAGAGTTTACATGACTGCCATATTTATGAACTCGTCCTCCAAGTCCTTTCGCTGCTGCTGTATGCTCTGCAGTCGTTGCAGGACATGGGCCATGTCCTGGGAAGATGCATTGTGTATCATCTCCCTTTGCACGGGGCAGAGATACCAGGTGCACAGGAAAGGGCGCAAGCTTCGGGGCAGGATGCAGCCCCTGCGCCCCAGATACGAACAGGGCCGGCCGGGATGCAGCCTGGGCTGATGCAGGGGCAGGGCCTGCTGCCGGCAATGCAGGAACACAAGATCCCGAAAATCGTAGCGCACATCGGCATGCAGGCAGCAGGGATCCGGACAAGAAGGACAGGTCGCGGCGCACAGTTGTTCCATGACCGGGTCCACCGCCTGAAGATTGCCGGCTATGGCCTCTGCCAGAGTTACAAGAGCAGCATTTTCAGCCGAGTAACGCCGCATATGGTAATCCAGCGCGGTGTGCACTTCCCGCCAGCTGCTGGGTTCTCGCCACAAAAT
>JBKHIL010000297.1:0-3222 GCA_046538645.1 Desulfovermiculus sp. | reverse complement strand
GCTTCAAGGCGATAAGCACCCGTTTCATCGGCCCGTCGCCCTTGCTTCTGGTGATGATGTCTGTATCGTCCTGCAAAGACATGTGCACCAGGCGGCGATGGTAGGAACTCATGGGCTTGGTGCTTTGTGCCTTCCCGGAATCCTTCACCTTTTGGGCCAGATACAAGGCCTTTTGTCGTACCTGATCGTCCTGCCGCTGCCTGTATCCTCCGGCATCGAGCTGGACATAAACCCGGTCGGGCCAGTTCTTGGCCACGATCCGATTGACCATGTATTCAAAGGCGGAAATAGTCTGGCCTTCTTTGCCGATAATCAGCCCGGAATATTCTTCATCCTCAACAGTTACATTGATCCGATCCTGATCGAAGCTGATATTGAGCTTTGGTTCACTGAGAACCGGAGACAGTAATCTGCCCACGACTGTGCGGACCAGATTTTCCAATTCATTGGTATCACCTGCCGGATGGACCTGAATGGCCGCATTTCTGCCTCCCAGACCAAAAATTCCGCTTGATCCGCTGTCAATGACCTCAATTTCAAGCTCATCTTTGTCTTTTTGAAAATAGGCACAGGCTTTTTCTATGGCTGCTTCCACGTTTTTCGCTTCAAATCGTTTCATGTCCTGCATATACACTCCTATCCCCGGGCCTGTTCAGCTTATCCCTCATGCCTTGCGCATCAATCTCCATTGTTGAAAGATGGACAACATATTGTTGGTGAAGAAATAGACCACCAGGCCGGACGGAAAATTGAGGAAAATAAAAGTCAAGAATATGGGCATGATCATCATGATCTTGGCCTGCGTCGGATCACCTGCTGTGGGAGAAAGCTTTTGCTGTAAAAACATGCTCAAACCCATAACCACTGGAGTTATATAAAAAGGATCCTTTGCTGACAAGTCAGCCAGCCAGAAAGCGTCTGTAAATGGAAAATAGGTGATAAATGGCGCATGGCGCAGCTCAACTGCCCCCATCAAGGCCTCATAGAGTCCGATAAAGACCGGAATCTGCAGCAGCATGGGCAGGCATCCGCCGGCCGGATTAACCTTATAGGTCTTATACAGCTGCATCAGCTCCTGATTCATCTTCTGGCGGTCGTCCTTGTATTTTTCCTTGAGCTGCTTCATCATGGGCTGGATCTTTTTCATCTTTTCCATTGACTTATAGCTCTTGTGCGACAAGGGCCAAAAAATGATCTTGATCACAAAGGTCAGGAGGATGATAGCCAGTCCATAGTTGCCGACATAGGAGTAAAAAAACTTGAGAGCCTGCACCAGAGGACGGGCAATGATGTTCAGCCACCCGTAATGCAGGGCCCCGATGAGATTATTCTCCACCTGGGCCAGATACTCACGCTCCTTGGGTCCCAGGTAATAGCTGGCTGTGACCTCTTCGCTCTGCCCGGGCTGTATGGAGGTATTCTGCTCCAAGGCCACCCGGTAGACAGAATCCTCGAACTTGCCCTTGTAAAACATGTCCTCAGAGGTGGGCACAACAGCCATCAGGAAGTAGCTGCTGTCTATTCCGGCCCAGTTCACCGGGACATCGGACTCAATGCCCGGCTTGAGATCATCAGCGTCGTCTTCCTTGTGCAGACTTTGTGCCGCATAATAGGCCGCACTGGTTTTGTTGTACCGGCTCTCCTTTTCCACCAGCCCGCCACTGGCCATCGTCAGACTCAGGACACCGCTGACCATGTTCTCGCTGGTATTTGATATCTGCAACTCTTCATCAATAGCATAGCCCCCGGCCTGAAATATAAGTGTCCGCTCAAAGACAAGCCCATTCAGTTTACCCTTAAATTTCACTTCAGCTTCTTCGGAACCGGTCAATTGGACGTCTTCACCCTGAACCGACCACTCTGCCTCCTGCCAGGCCGGAGACCGATTCCATAAGATACCCATGGGGGCTTTGGCCAAAGCCTGCTTGCTGACCAGATCAATGGGCGGCGAGTCAGAAGCAATGGTCTCCTTGTGCTTTTTGAGGTAAAAATGTTCCAATATTCCGCCCTGCGAGCTGAATTCAGCAGTATATAAAGGAGTTTCCACCTTCAAAGACCTTGAATCTGAGGCAGCGAAGGCCTCGCTGTCATCCGGGCGGTCGTTTTCTTCAGGCTTGACAGACTGGGACTTTTCCTGTTGCTCAGTGTCCTGGGAAGGGGCTTGTTCAGCTTCTTGGGTGGTATTTTGCTCCCCTTGGGAACCCTGCTGTGGGGGTTGCTGGGTGGGAAACAAGAAATTCCATCCCACCAGCACGAGCAGGGTGAGGCCCAAGGCCAGGAATATTCGCCAATTGTCACTCATGGTTTCGCCTTTGTTCCTCTGAAAAAATCAGGAATTAGTCATTGTTTTTTCTGATACAGTGCACTGCTTAACATCCTGCCGCCTGTTTTCAGGCACTGGATCGTACCCGCCCCTGGCCAGCGGATGACATCTGAGTATACGCCATAAGGCCAGTCCCAGCCCTCTGAATATCCCATGGGTGAAGAGCGCCTGGAGGGTGTATTCTGAACAGGAAGGGATGAAACGGCAGCTCGCTGGGAAAAATGGTGAAACAAGTCTCTGATAAGCACGGACCAAACCAATAAGCAGGCCGCGGATGAGAAATCGAATCCGAAACTCAGCGCACACTTTTTTGCACCTTGTCCAATACCGGTTTGAGCTCCCGTTCCACATCCTCATAGTGCATCTTCTTGACCTGAATATGCCGTTTGGGCACCGCAACAACGTCTAGATCAGCATTAATGTCGTGCTGATGATGCCGGAAGAACTCGCGGAGCAGGCGTTTGACCCTGTTGCGGTGAACAGCATTGCCGATCTTTTTGCTCACTGCCGTCCCAAACCGAACCCCGGCCTCATCAGGCTCCCGTGTCCGGACAAAGAGAAGAAAGCTTGGTGCATGAAACCGCCTTCCTGTATGATAACAAGCCAGATACTGCCTGCGATGTGTGAGGCGGCGGGACCTGGGATAGGAGCAACCGGGCGTGGAACCTGTCATTCATTGAAGCTTCTAGTGGCTCGTGATTTCTGTAGACGCGGTATCGAGCTGGGCCATTTAAACTCCGCTCCCCCTCCGTGCGGCCGCTTCAGCCCGGAAGGAGGGGTCAGGGGAGGGTCTGCCCATCTACTTCTTGCCTTTAACATTTAAGATCAAGGAACAAAGCATCTGCCTCACACGCATATTCACCCGGCCTCTGCCGGCCGGAACCGCCGTCTTTGACCTT
>JBKHIL010000296.1:0-3223 GCA_046538645.1 Desulfovermiculus sp. | reverse complement strand
TTCTTGCTGATAACAAATAACTGATAACAGATAACAAGCCTGCCAGCGGCGGCGCTGAACACTGAATAGGCAGCTTCATAAGATTTGGGCCGGGACAAATTTCCGCTCCGACAGGATGTATTTATCCCCCGGGACCATGACGTGGACGCTTAAGTTTTCAATGGAGATCAGCTCACCCTCATTGATGGAGGCCATGTTGGTGGAGCGGATGGTGGAGCCGTCGACCACGATGATCAGGCCAGTGCCGATGGCTTCCTGGACATCCCCCCTGGTGATCAGCAGTCCGGTGTCTTCTCCCAGGCCGATGCCCAGGGCTTCGGGGTTGCTGGCCACGGCCTGAAACAAGCGTCCGATACGGCCCCGCTTCACAAAATGGGTATCGATAATCACGTTATCCAAGAGGCCGAAACCACTGCTGAACTTGACCTCCCCTTTCCGCAGAGCTTCATGACTGCTTCCTTCGTAGATCATGGTGTCGGACATGCACATGGCTCCGGCGCTGGTGCCGGCAATAACCACCGGTTCATGCAAATACCGTTCGAGAAGGATCTTAAGAAACTCGGTGCCACCTAAGAGAGTGGTCAGACGCAGTTGATTCCCGCCGGTGAACAAAAAGCCTTCCGCTTCCCTGGCTCGGGCCACGAGGTCTCCATTCTGGGCCTCGTCTCTGGTCCTGATGTCCAGGACTCCGGCATTATTGAGTCCCAGGTTGGCAAAGGCCTGCAGGTAGCGATAGCTGGACTTTTCCGGGACCTCTGATGCGGTGGGGATGATCTCAATGCGTTGTGTTTTTCCGGAAAGGGACTGACAGAACCTGGTTATAATTTCAGCCTCTGTCTCATGCATGGTAGCGTTGCCGATCTCTTCTGAACCGTTGGCTTCCGAGGGCAGGGACAGGTCTCCTCCGATAACGATCAAAATTCCTTTTGTTTTTTTCATGAATAAAATATACGCTGGACCAGGGATTATATCAAGAGTTAAATTTGGGTTGAAAATCCCCAGTCAGCAAATGATAAAGGATTGTTGTTTTTTGAGGAGCTAAAATATCAATACATAAGGAAATGGAACTGATGAAAATTCTGGAAATCCGTGCATTGAGAGGTCCCAACTATTGGTCTAACTGGCGGCATAAGCTCATAGTCATGCAGGTCGATTTGGAGGAAATGGTAGAATATCCATCAAATACAGTATCCGGATTCCCGGAAAGGATTGAAAAGCTCATTCCATCCTTACATGAGCACAGATGTTCTCGAGGTTATGCCGGAGGATTTCTGGAAAGAATTCGGGAAGGGACCTGGATGGGTCACATAATGGAGCATGTTGCTCTGGAGATACAAGTCCTGGCTGGAATGAATTGCGGATTTGGAAGATGTGTATGGGAGGGTGAAGGATCGATTTACAACGTTGTCTTTTCCTACGAGGAAGAAAGAGCTGGTTTTTATGCTGCTGAAGCAGCTTTTCGCATTGTCAGCAAACTCATAGCTGCTGAGCCCTATGATCTGGAACCCGATATCCAACGGCTCAGAGAGATCCGGGAAGAGGAGCGTTTCGGACCGAGCACAGGATCTATTGTTGAGGAAGCCAAAAATAGAAACATTCCTGTTTTACGCTTAAACCGGTACTCACTGGTCCAATTGGGATGGGGAGTGCATCAGCAGAGAATCCAGGCTACTGTAACCGGGAAAACCAGCAGTATCGGACTGGAAATCGCCTACGACAAGGAAGAGACCAAGAATATGCTCCTAAACAACGGGTGTCCGGTACCCTTTGGATGCGTTGTTTCTTCTGCGCAAGAGGCGGAAGATGCCGTTCGCCGCATTGGATTTCCTGTGGTCATCAAACCGGTGGACGGCCACCAGGGCCAGGGAGCGAGCATAAATCTAAGGACCCTGGATGAAGTCAGGACCGCCTTTGCCACAGCCGGGGACTACTCCAGCCGGGTCATTGTGGAGCAGTGGGTTCCTGGCTTTGATTTCAGGCTCCTGGTAATCAACTACACGTTTGCAGCCGCAGCCAGGCGAACCCCGGCTCATGTTGTGGGCGATGGACGATCCACGATCCAGGAGTTGCTTGATGAAGTCAATCAAGATCCCCGTCGGGGATACGGACATGAGAAGGCACTCACCGAGATTCATGTGGACGGGATGACCAAGCGTCTATTGGACCAGGAAAACTTAACATTGGATGCGGTTTTGCCCCCGGGGCGGGTCGTGTATCTCAAAACCACGGCCAACTTAAGTACGGGCGGAGTATCTGAGGATGTGACCGAGACGGTACATTCCGCCAATATATTCATGGCTGAAAGAGTGGCCCGGATCATTGATCTGGATATCTGCGGGATCGATGTGATGGCCCCCAGCCTGAGTGAGCCCATAACCGAAAACGGCGGGGCCATTATTGAGGTCAACGGTGCTCCCGGATTTCGCATGCATCTGGAGCCCGCCGTGGGCAAACCCAGAAATGTGGCTGCCCCGGTCCTGGACATGCTCTTTCCTTCCGGCCGTCCGGGCCGGATCCCCATAGTTTCCGTGACCGGCACCAACGGCAAGACCACCACCACCCGTTTAATATCCCATATGATGAAAATCCACGGGAAACGGGTGGGAACCACCACCACGGACGGGATATATATCCAAAACAGCCTTGTGTACAAAGGGGATTGTTCCGGACCGGAAAGCGCCCGGTTTGTGCTCCGCGATCCCACAGTGGACTATGCTGTGTTTGAAACCGCCAGAGGGGGGATGATGCGGGCCGGTATGGGCTACGACCTCAGCGATGTGGGGGTGGTGACCAATGTAGCCTCGGACCATTTGGGGCTGCGCGGGATTCATACCCTGGAGCACTTGACCCGGCTCAAGTCCCTGGTGGCGGAAAACGTGCGTCCGGAAGGCCATGCAATATTAAATGCCGATGACCTCAATGTATATGCCATGCGGGAAAACATCCCCTGTCAGGCGGCCCTGTTCAGCATGGATGCGGCGAATCCGCGCATACAGGATCACTGTGCCAAGGGGGGAACTGCCGCAGTATATGACGAGGGCAGTATTACCCTGCTCAAGGGCGACTGGACCATCCAGGTCGACAAGGTGATCAATATTCCCTTGACCTACTCCGGCAAGGCCGCCTTTCAGATTCAAAATGTTTTAGCTGCTGTCCTGGCCGCCTTTGTCCAGGAGGTGGGCATTGAAGATATCAGAACCGGCCTGCAGACCTTTTTCCCATC
>JBKHIL010000295.1:0-3245 GCA_046538645.1 Desulfovermiculus sp. | reverse complement strand
TGGATGTCTGCTCCCGGTGTCTTGACTTTTTGGGCAAAAAAAGTGATTTAATATGCAGAATCCGCCGCAATGGACCGGCGGGCCATGTATTCCTAATTGCCGCAGGAGATTGCAGGTTATGAAGAGAATGTATGTTGGAAATTTGCCCTTTTCTTCCACTGAGGAGGATGTGCGGGCCCTGTTTTCACGTTTCGGGGAAGTAGGAACGGTTCATCTTGTCCACGACCGGGAAACAGGCCGTCCGCGTGGGTTCGGTTTTGTGGAGATGCAGCCTGAGGCAGCAACTCAAGCCATGTCTGAATTAAACGGGGTGGAGTTCTCGGGACGGACCCTGAAGGTCAATGAGGCCAAACCCAAGAGAACATTTACGCCAAGACCTCAGTCCTCGTAACTTCGTGTCGGCTCAAGAGCGACTTCTTACCGTCCGTCAGGATCAGGTACGTTCTCCCGGATATCATAGGTCCCGCTTTGTCCTCCGGCCTTGTATATGAGCCTGGTCTCTGAAATGACAATGTCTTTCTGGACTGCTTTGCACATGTCATAGATGGTCAGGGCCGCTATTTGAGCGGCTACCATGGCTTCCATCTCCACACCGGTAGGGGCTGTGGTTGCAGCCAGGGCTTCAACATGGATCTGGGCTGCTTCCGGCTCAAGCCTGAATTGGACGTTGAGGTGGGAGAGTGGCAGGGGATGACACATGGGTATGAGCTGATGCGTCTGCTTGCCAGCCTGGATGCCGGCAATCTGGGCAGTGGTCAGCACATCGCCCTTGGGCAAAGCCTGGTCTTGAAGCAGAGTGAAGGTCCGCCTCGAGAGCTGGACCGTGGCCCGGGCGATTGCTTGCCGGGAGCTTTGCGGCTTGGTGCCGACATCCACCATGCGCACCCCGCCTTGCGTGTCAATATGGCTCAGGCCTTGATCCTGGCTCATGTCTCTCCCATAGCCCTTTTAAAGAAATTTCTGACCTTGCCTTTCGGCTTTTCCGCTTCCAGCTTTTCAAACTCACGCAAGAGGTCTTCTTGCTGCTTGGTCAGTTTGGTCGGGGTTTTGACCTGAACCTGGACCAGGAGATCTCCCTTCCGGTTGCTGCCGAGATGAGGCACGCCCAGCCCTTTGAGTTTAAATGTCTGTCCGCTCTGGGTGCCCTTGGGGATGTCCATGGGCACGTCTTCTTCCAGGGTGGAAACATCGATTCGATCCCCCAGGCTGGCTTGGACGAAGCTGATGTCTACACTGGTAATCAGATCAAAGTCCCGGCGAGTAAACTGGGGATGGTCCTGGACCCGGATGACCACAAACAGATCACCTGCAGGACCGCCGTGCCTTCCTGGTTCTCCTTCACCCTGCAGGCGGAGCCGGCTTCCGTTGTCCACACCAGCCGGAATGTTCACCTTGAGATTTTTGGTTTCCTGGACTGTTCCCCGGCCCTTGCAGTCCGGACAGGGCTTAGTGATCACCTTGCCTGCTCCACGACAGATGGGGCACGGAGTGGCAATCCTGAAAAATCCCTGGCTCTGAAAGACCTGTCCCTGCCCCCCGCAGTGCTTGCAGGTCTCCGGGCTATGTCCGGGCTCTGCTCCAGTACCCTGGCACGTGGAGCAATCCACTTCTTTCGGGATTTGCAGTTCAGTCTCCGTCCCTTTGACCGCATCTTCAAAAGAGATGGTCAGATTGTAACGCAGATCCGCACCGGCCTGAGCTCTGGGCCCGCGCCTTGAACGTCCGGAACCAAAGCCGAAGACATCACCGAATATATCACTGAAGGTATCGAATATGTCATGAGCGGATGAGAAGTCCTGATGTCCACCGGCATTGTTAAGACCCTCATGGCCGAAACGGTCATATATGGTCCGTTTTTCCGAGTCACTTAAGACCTCATATGCTTCAGCCGCTTCCTTGAATTTGTGTTCGGAATCAGGGTCGTTCGGGTTGCGGTCCGGGTGGTATTTAAAGGCCATATTGCGGTAGGCCTTTTTGATTTCTTCGGTGCTGGCACTTTGCCCTACTCCAAGGATCTGGTAATAGTCCCGCTTAGCCATGATCACTTACCTCTATCCCTGCTTCTCGAATAGCGTCTTCCAAAAGGACTTTGCCGGCTGCAATTTCCCGCAAGGCAGAAACTACCTCTTTGTTATTGGATTGGACCAGGGATGGATAGCCATCCCGATACATCTTGACTCTCTTAATGGCCATCTGGGCGATGACAAAGCGGTTATTGATTTTTTCCAAAGCATCTTCAACTGTAATTCTGGCCATGTGTTTTTCCTTGTCAACTTGCTGTAATAATGGAATAATAGAGATAAACGGCAACAGCCGGCGAGGTTCACTCGCGGAAAACGCTGTTGATTTGAGTCCGGTTGTTTGAAGCCATTATGCCTTCATGTCTGTCAAACAGAGAAATATAGTCATTGGAGCTCAAACGGTCAAGGGGAGATCCTCGAGGTGCTTGCTAGATCCAGTGGTGAGAGTGTATGCTTGGTGGTGTGGGATCACGACAGAGAAAGAATCTTTCCTTTGCTCAAAAAAAATGCCTTTCCAAGGCTGGAAAGCTGATGCTGGATACCCACATGCTGCGCCCGGGGGCCAGGATCGGGGTGGCAGTTTCCGGAGGGATGGACAGCTGGGCTCTCCTTCAGGTTTTACGCCTGCATCGCCGTAAACTGCCCTTTGATGTCCAGCTCATGCTGCTGCACATCAATCCCGGATTTGAACCTGCCAATCATGCACCGCTGGTGGATTGGGCCCGAAAGGCAGGTTTTGCTCTGCATGCGGAAGTATCGGATATGGGCCCAAGGGCTCATTCAGCTGAAAACCGCAAGAACTCTCCCTGCTTCTTTTGCAGCTGGCGGAGACGGAAGCACTTGTTTCAGCTGGTGAAGAAATATGAGTTGACTCATCTGGCCTTGGGACATACTGCCGATGATTTGGTGCAGTCCTTTTTTCTCAACCTCTTTTATCAAGGCCGGGTAGAAGGTTTGTATGCCAGTGAGTCTTTTTTTCAAGGTCAATTCGATCTCATCCGGCCCCTCTTGTATGTGGAGAAGCGTCTGGTGCAGAAGGCGGTTCGGGAATGGGAACTTCCAGTATGGTCCAATCCCTGCCCTTCAGCAAAGGCCAGCAAACGCAGTGAAGTGGATGAGTGGCTGCAATCTGTGTGGTCGGGAAATACCAAGATGCGCAAGAGTGTATTCAGCGCTTTAAAGCGCTGGCAGCAATCCACACCTGTCCCCTCCCTGGGCCGATCC
>JBKHIL010000294.1:0-3249 GCA_046538645.1 Desulfovermiculus sp. | reverse complement strand
CATCGCCGGGCTTCTGGCTGAACTCTTTTTTGGTTCCGGCCTGATCTGGCCGTAAGGAGACAGGGCGTCTTGGTCTGTTTCTTCCTCGATCAATCTGGCAAGTCTTCTTTTTTTTGCCCGCTTGGGGGCAAGGAATAGGTCACAGATTTGCCGGAGGCAAAGCTGACAGAGGCCATGATGTTCTTGCTTTCGCTTTGCAGGTCGGATATTATAACCACCTCTTACTCTTAGGAAATGAAAAATTACCGCTTTTTATCCCATCGCTCTTTTAAACTGCAAGGCATACACTTTTAACCAAACAAGGATACCCCTTATGCCCAATTCCTTTGGACCACAGGGTCCTCACTCGGGCTCGCCCCAGTTCAGGTTGGAAAACCTGGATCCGGACAGGATGTTTCGCTGGGGCCGGCTGGGCCTGTTCTTACTGGCCCTTATCCTTTTGTGGCTGGCTGTGAGCTGGGGACACGGCTTTTATACCGACTGGCTGTGGTACAAGAGCCTGGGGTATGAATCGGTTCTGCTCAAGATCGTGACCAGCAAAATGGTCCTGTTTGTGCTCGGGGTGGGCATATTTGCTCTCCTGGCTGGTCCCAACCTCTATTTGGCCCATAAACATGTTGCTTCCCTGCAGCCTGTGAGCTCAAAGGTGCCCTTGAGCCTGTACAAATCAATCCTCAAGCTGCTCGGGTGGGCTGCGGCTGGGTTCGTGCTCATTGCAGCCATTGTTCTGGGCATGCTCCCCTCCGGAGAGTGGGAAACCCTGCTCAAGTTTCTGCATCAGGCTTCTTTTGGTCAGATTGATCCAATATTCGGGCATGATTTTTCCTTTTATGTCTTTACCATGCCGGTACTGGAATTTGTCCGCTCCTGGCTCATTGCCGTTATTCTGATCATTATCGCTGCAGTCGGGGCCCTTTACTATCTAAGCAGTATGCTCCGGGCCGAGGTATTCGCCTTTCAGGGAAAGGTCATGACCCACATGGCCCTTTTGCTTGCAGCCGCTCTGGTCCTGGTGGCCTTGGGCCACTGGCTGAGCCGCTACGAGCTGCTGCGTTCCGACCTGGGAGCTGTGTATGGAGTCGGCTTTACTGATGAAAAGGTTTTGTTGCCGGGGTATGCATTATTGACCCTTGTGGCTCTGGTCTGTGCCGGGCTCGTGGCCTTCGGGGGAATACGGGGGAGAAGAAAGCTGGTTATCTGGCCGGTGGGCGTCTGGCTGGGCTTGAATATTCTGGTCACCATCGCCGTTCCCGGCCTGGTGCAGCGCCTGATGGTGGAGCCCAGCGAGTTGGCCCGGGAAAGGAACTACCTGGAGAGCAATATCCAGCACACCCGCAACGCCTTTGGGCTGGAGGACATGGTCTCAGAAAGCCATCCGGCCAGGGGAGAGGTGGACAGGGAAACAGTGGATGCCAATCAGGGAACTATCAACAATGTCCGGCTGTGGGATGAGGGGCCCTTGCTTCAGAGCTATAATCAGATTCAATTTTTTCGCCTCTATTACGATTTTCTCCAGGTCCATACCGATCGCTACCAGATAGATGAGGAACTCAGGCAGGTCATGCTGGCTTCCAGGGAGCTTTCGGCAGACAAGCTTCCGTCCGAGGCCCAGCGGTGGGTGAACAGACACCTGCAGTTCACCCATGGCTACGGAGCGGCCGTATCTCCGGTCACTGAGGTTGAAGAAGGGGGCAGGCCGAGCTTTTTCCTCAAGGATGTCCCTCCCAGGGGAGAGCTCAATCTCGAGCGTCCGGAAATCTACTACGGGCAAAAAAGCCTAGAGTACATCATAGCCCGGACCGGGATGCAGGAATTTAACTATCCTGGCCCTGAAGGGCCTGTGTATACCCATTACCAGGGCGAAGGCGGGGTTGCTTTGGATTCCTTATTCCGCAGGCTGCTCTATGCCTGGAAATTTAAGGATATTAATATCTTGATTTCAGGTGAGATCACAGGTGACAGCCTGATCCAGTACCGCCGCACGGTTCCGGAAAGGTTCTCCACAGTCACTCCCTTTTTACGCCGGGACAGCCAGGCCTACAGTGTGATTGCGGACGGCCGGCTGTTCTGGATTCAGGATGCCTACACCACTGCCAAAAGATATCCGTACTCCACCCCCTGGGAAGGCGAGTTCAATTACATTCGAAACAGTGTCAAAGCCGTGATCGATGCCTATGACGGGAGTGTTGACTACTATGTCTTCGACCAGAATGATCCGGTCATTTTGACCTATCAGTCCATTTTCCCCGATCTTTTTAAGTCCAAGGAGGAGATGCCTGAATATCTGCACAAGCATGTGCGCTATCCTCTGGATTTGTTTACAATCCAGTCCCAGATGCTTTTGCAGTATCACATGCAGGATCCGACAGTGTTCTACAACAAGGAAGATCAGTGGTCTGTGCCAGTGCAGTCTTCTTTTGGTGAAGAAGAGGACTTACGGCCCTACTACTTAGTGGCCAGACTGCCGGGAGAAGAAAATGAGGAGTTTTTGCTCATTCAGCCCTTTACTCCGAACAAGCGGCATAACCTGGTGGGCTGGATGGCGGCCCGGATGGACGGGGAAAACTACGGGGACCTGATATTGTTCAAGTTTCCTTCCGGCCGCCATGTGGACGGACCTAAGCAGGTTGAGGCCAGGATAGACAATGATGCCATCATATCCGAGCAGTTTACCCTGTGGGGGCAGGCGGGGTCTGAGGTCTCCCGGGGTATCCTCCTGGTTATTCCGGTTGGCGATTCCCTGTTGTATGCCGAGCCGATCTTTCTTAAACCGGAGAACCTGGACTTTCCGGAGCTCAGGCGGATTATCCTCTCTGACTCCAGGCGGGTGGTCATGCACAAGACCCTGGATGAATCCATAGACGCCCTGATCGGAGAGCGCCCGGCTGTGGCTCCGGTTGGACAGGATGCAGAGGACGGGGAGGATCAACAGCCGGTTCGTCCCGGATTCCGGGAAGACCTAAAAGAGGTCATCGACGGCCTGCAGGAAGCCCTGGATAAGCTCAAGGAATTGGTGCGCTAGAGATTTAATACAAACCTTATAAAGGAGGCCAGTATGCCTATCGTCCAAGTGGAGATCCTGGAAGGAAGAGATGTGGAGAAAAAACGAAAAATGGCTGAAGAAGTGACCGATGCCATCAGCAGAAATCTCGAATGCCCCAAGGAAGCTGTGACCATCGTCATCCGGGAGATCTCAAAAGAGCATCTGTCCAGGGCCGGAAAATTGGCCTGTGATGAGTAGATAATGCG
>JBKHIL010000049.1:0-8947 GCA_046538645.1 Desulfovermiculus sp. | reverse complement strand
GCTTCTTGCTGATAACAAATAACTGATAACAGATAACAAGCCTGCCAGCGGCGGCCCTGAACACTGAACACTCCTGGACCCTTCCTCCTGAGGACAAAATTACCGTGGAGGTCCTGCCAGGTTCACTTGACATCAGATCAGACTTAGGGATATGAATTCAACCGTTTTGTATGTTGTTCTTTCTGAGTCTGGAACACCCATAATCATACGCCTATCCGCAGATTGACACAGCTGCTTTTATTCGTGAAAAAATGAACGTTCATCCAGGGAATCACGGGATAAAGACCGGATGACCCTGTATAACATGAGGCACAAAAATGGCCGAGACAGCACACCAGTTCACCAACCTGCTGGAAAGAAAACGCAAGAAGATTGTTCAGGCCTGGTTTCAAGGTGTGGTTGATACCTACCCTCCGAAGACCTCAGAGTTTCTCAGCAGCCAAAAAGATCAGTTCGCCAATCCCATTGGAGCCAATTTGGCCAGGGATCTGGATCTGATTTTTGGAGAACTCCTGCGTGAACAAAGCACGGACGCCCTGCCTTCAGCTGTGGACGGAATAGTCCGGGTCCGGGCTGTGCAGGACTTTCCTCCCTCCGCAGCCGTCGGCTGCTTTCTGATGCTCAAAAGAATCATTCGCCAAAGCGTCGGAGCCCAGATACGGGAACAGAATCTGGCCCGTGAGCTGGCGGTGTTTGACGACAAGGTGGATCAGCTCATGCTGGTCGCCTTTGAGAGTTATATGAAGTGCCGGGAAACCATTTGGGAACTCAAAGCTAAAGAAGCGCAGCACCGGACCAAAAATCTGCTGCGCAGGAAAGCTGGCGTTGACTGGACCGTTTCGGATTCGCTGGAACCCGCTGAATAAGGGGCTGGCCTATTGAAACGCTAAGGACAAACAGGAAGCGAGGTAAGCCACTATGAACGTTCTCTACTCCCTGCTTTTGGTTCTGGCTCTGGTTGTTATCCCCTGGATTGGGGCCGGAGCCCTGGGCTGGCACACTTTATTCGGTGTGTTCATCCCTCTCGTTGCTGTGTTGGTATTTGTGGTCGGGTTCATCTACCGGGTTGTGGATTGGGGGCGTTCGGCTGTGCCCTTCCGGATTCCAACCACCGGCGGACAGCAGGAGACCATGCCCTGGATCAAGCAATCCAAGCTTGACAATCCCTCAACCGGGACTGGAACGGTTGGTCGGATGGTCCTGGAGATCCTTCTCTTCCGGTCCTTGTTCCGGAATACCCGTACCCAGCTCACCTCCGGGCCAGTGCTCAGCTACGCGTCCTCTAAATGGCTGTGGCTGGGGGCGATCGCCTTTCATTACTCCTTTTTTATTATTTTAGCCCGGCACATGCGCTTTTTTACAGAGCCGGTCCCCCTGCCTTTTGAATGGCTGGACAAGCTTGATTCCATTCTGCAGATCGGAGCACCAACCCTCTATTTGACGGAGATCGTCATTCTGGCCGCCTTGGTCTATCTCTTTCTGCGTCGGGTGGTGGTTCCTCAGATGCGGTACATCTCTTTGCCGGCCGATTATTTTCCCCTCTTTTTGATTCTGGCCATTGTTATTTCCGGAATTCTCATGCGCTATTTCATCCGCACAGATATTATGGATATCAAGACCTTGACCATGGGGCTGGCCACGTTGAATTTCACAGTCCCTGAAGGTATCGGGGCCATTTTTTACATCCATTTGTTTCTTGTCTCTGCTTTGCTGGTCTATTTTCCCATGAGCAAGCTTATGCACCTGGGCGGTGTCTTTTTGAGCCCGACCCGTAATCTGGCCAATAATAACCGGATGCAGCGGCACGTGAACCCCTGGAATTATCCGGTCAAGGTTCATAGTTACCAAGAATGGGAAAATGAATACCGCGAACAAATGAAAGAAGCAGGACTTCCATTGGAAAAGGAGTAGAGTATGTCCAAGTTGCCAGCAGCCGATACACTCGCAGCGAGTATAGATTACACTCCGCCGCGCAAGCCGTGGATGGAAGTTCCGGCAGAGTTCAGGCCTGGAGTATACAGCTATCCGGCCAATCCCAAGAATCTCAAAATCCTGGATTTTCCCAATCCAAGGCAGTGGTCTCCTGAGGATGATGACTGGAAGCTCCCTGAGAACTGGCAGGAGATCATTTATGAAGGATTCAAGGAACGGCTGCACAAATACCGTTCGTTGAAGGTATTTATGGATATCTGCGTGCGTTGCGGAGCCTGTGCGGATAAATGCCATTACTTCATCGGATCCGGGGATCCCAAGAACATGCCCGTTTTACGGGCCGAACTGCTCAGATCTGTATATCGCCGGGATTTTACCACAGCCGGAAAGATACTCAAGTCTTTGAGCGGATCCCGGGAGTTGACCGAGGATGTGATCAAAGAATGGTTCATGTATTTTTATCAGTGCTCGGAATGCAGGCGCTGTTCCTTGTTTTGCCCCTACGGAATCGATACAGCTGAAATCACCATGATGGGCCGGGAACTGCTCAATCTTCTGGGGCTGAATATCAACTGGGTCATGGAACCGGTTGCCAATTGTTTCAAGGTGGGCAACCACTTGGGCATCCCTCCGCATACGTTTAAAGATATCGTTGATTTCATGTGCGAGGATATCGAGGATATTACCGGAATCAAGATCGATCCGCCCATGAACAAAAAAGGGGCCGAGATCCTGTTTGTCACTCCTTCCGGAGACTACTTTGCTGATCCCGGGACCTATACCTTCATGGGCTACTTGATGCTCTTTCATGAACTCGGTTTGGACTACACCATGAGCGCCTATGCCTCTGAGGGCGGAAACTTCGGTCTGTTTACCTCAGCCGAGGCCATGAAAAGGCTCAACGCCAAGATCTATGCCGAGGCCAAGCGACTGGGGGTCAAATGGATCCTGGGCGGGGAATGCGGCCATATGTGGCGGGTCATCAATCAATACATGGACACCATGAACGGTCCGGCCGATTTCCTCGATGTCCCCCGCAATCCTTTGACCGGCACGGTTTTTTCCAATGCCCGATCCACGAAAATGGTGCATATCACTGAGTTTACTGCTGATCTTATCCGGAACAAGATCCTGAACCTGGATCCCAGCCGCAACGACCACCTCAAGGTCACCTACCATGATTCCTGCAATCCCTCGCGGGGCATGGGGCTCTTGGAAGAGCCGAGATACGTGATCAAAAACGTGTGCAACAACTTTTATGAAATGCCGGAGCAGACCATCCGGGAGCAGACCTTTTGCTGCGGATCAGGCTCTGGTTTAAATAATGAAGAATTCATGGAGATGCGGATGCGGGGGGGAATGCCCCGGGCCAATGCTGTGAAACATGTACACGACAAATACGGAGTGAATATGCTGTCCTGTATATGCGCCATTGACCGGGCCGCTTTGCCTCCGCTCATGGAATACTGGGTGCCTGGCGTTGATGTGACCGGAGTGCACGAAATGGTGGCCAATGCCCTGGTCATGCGCGGCGAAAAGGAACGTGAGACCGACTTGCGCGGTGAACCCTTGCCAGGAAAGGAGGGGTAGGCGATGTATGACAGCGGCAAGATCCTGACAGGATTGGTTATTTTTCTTTTTTTGATTACCTTTCCCTTCTGGTACAACCTGGGCCAGGCCTCATATGAGGAACCGGATCTGTTGATGCCTGATGATGCCGAGGCGTGTATCGAGCCCACGGAATGGATGCGGGCCAATCATATGGAGCTCCTGGATGTGTGGCGGGACATGGTGGTCAGAGATGGTTTGAGTACCTATGTCAGCAGCACAGGAGAAGAAATGGAGATAAGCCTGCAAAAGACATGCATGGACTGTCACACGGACATGGCCAGGTTTTGCGACGAGTGCCACAACAAAGCAGCTGTGAGTCCATACTGCTGGGACTGCCACATAGCGCCTGAGGAGGTGGCCAATGGACAATAACAGGAGAACATTCTTGAAGATTGCCGGGATCAGCGCAGCCTTGGGCTTCGGCGGCGGGCTCCCCCTTGCTCTGCAGGCTGCGTATCCAGATGAAGCCGAGTATATCAAGAATGAGAATGAGGTGACCGCCAAGCGGTGGGGGATGGTCGTTGATACCCGCAAATTCAATACCCCAGAGGACTTCGACCGGGTGATCCAGGCATGTCATCGCTATCACAATGTGCCTGAGATTCAGGGAGATGAAGAAATCAAATGGATTTGGACTGATAAGTTCAAACATGTATTTCCCAGCGTCACGAACCCCTATCTTGCGGACAGGCTGGAGAACAATAAGTATTTGCTCTTGTGCAACCAATGCAACAACCCGCCCTGTGTACGGGTTTGCCCAACCAAGGCCACTTTTCAGCGGGCTGACGGAATAGTGATGATGGATTACCACCGCTGCATCGGCTGCCGGTACTGTATGGCTGGTTGTCCCTTTGGAGCTCGCAGCTTCAACTTTTCCGATCCAGCTCCGCACGTGTCTGACCCCAACCCTGATTTTCCGTACCGGATGCGCGGAGTTGTAGAAAAATGCAACTTCTGTGCTGAGCGTCTGGAGCAAGGGCAGATGCCTGCCTGTGTTGAGGCTTCTGATGGTGCACTCATTTTTGGCGATCTGAGTGATCCAGATTCCCATATCCGGCAAGTATTGCGTGAGAACTACACCATCAGGCGCAAGGGCGATTTGGGTACCGATCCATGTGTATTCTACATAGTCTAGGGGGCCGACATGTTTGAAAAAGCGTTACAAGGTGATCGACGCTACTGGGCCTGGATTATTTTTCTCCTGGCCGTGATGGGGATAGGGAGCATCTTCTATATTTATCAGCTGGTCAATGGTTTGACTGTGACTGGATTGTCCAGAGATGTGTCCTGGGGTTTTTATATCGCGCAATTTACGTATATGGTTGGTGTGGCTGCTTCGGCTGTCATGCTCGTGCTGCCACTGTATCTGCACAATGCCAAGCAGTTCAGTCGCATGGTTATTTTGGGCGAGTTCATGGCTATTGCTGCGGTTATCGTCTGTCTGGGGTTTATCGTTGTTGATCTCGGTCAGCCGCAGCGGTTGATGAATGTTATTTTGCATCCCACGCCCAACTCTATCCTGTTCTGGGACATGATTGTCTTAAATGGATATCTGCTGCTGAACATCGTTATTGGCTGGGCCAACCTGAGCGCGGAAAATAAGCGCCTGCCTCATCCCAGCTGGGTCAAGCCGATTATCTATGTGTCCATTGTCTGGGCGGTCAGCATTCATACCGTGACCGCTTTTCTATACCAGGGTCTGCCGGGGCGGCACTACTGGCTGACCGCCATTCTGGCCGCCAGGTTTCTGTCCTCGGCCTTCTGCTCCGGACCGGCCATATTGCTCATCCTGGCCATGATCGCCAAAAAGGTGGCCAAGTTTGATCCCGGGGAAAAGGCGGTTCAGACTCTGGCCACTATCATTACCTATGCCATGCTCATTAATGTGTTTTTCTTCCTCCTGGAAGTCTTTACTGCATTTTACAGCAATGTGCCCGGACACACGCATACCCTTGCCTATCTGTTCACCGGTGCCCATGGCGCGAGCAGTCTGGTGGGCTGGATGTGGGTCATGACCGTGTGCGCCATCCTCAGCCTGATCCTTTTGGTTCCGCACCAGTTCAGGAAAAAACCTGAGCTCCTGATTCCGGGGCTGCTTCTGCTCATAGCGGCGACCTGGATCGATAAAGGATTGGGTCTGGTGGTCGGCGGGTTCATTCCCAACCCCTTTGATACCATCACTGAGTATGCCCCGACCTTTCCTGAGCTCATGATTTCGGTCATGATCTATGCTACAGGGCTTCTGGTCCTCACTGTGCTGTGGAAGGTGGCCATAGGGGTGAAGAAAGAGACTGGAGAAGCGTAAAGAAAACCACTCCGGGCCGGACGGTGTTTTCATCTCCAGCCACCCCGATGGTTTAGGTTATTTTTCTAGAGGTATATAAATTTGTTCAACATCAATTCCCTTGAGGAGGAAACTCATGCCTAGAGTGATTATCGATGAAGAAAAGTGTATTGGCTGCGGTGAGTGTGTGGATGTATGTCCTGCTGATGTCCTGGAAATGCAGGATGATAAGGCCGTTGTGGTCAACGAAGACGAGTGCCTGGAGTGCGAATCTTGCGTTGAGACCTGTGAGCAGGATGCCATTACCCTGGAAACCGATTAATATTGCCGGGTGATTATGTTGCAGACGGGCAGGGGAGGGACATGGTCCCGCTGATCGAGGTTTTCCCCTGCATGTCACCGGCAATGCGTGCGAAATGAGCCGGCAAGCCCCTGATGTGATTTCATGTCAGGGGCTTGTCTTTATTAAAGCAGGAGATTATGGAGCCAGCTGAGAGGCAGGTTAAAATAGAAAGTAAGGATTGAGCTGGTATCATGTTTCATATGAAAAGCAGGGCTTACACCTGAGAGCAAGATTGAGGTAACTGGCCATCGCATCCTCCTGCTCAACCTGGATTTTCACAGTTGACGCCCCATGCTCCCTCAGGCACACTTGGCGCACGCAAAATCGGCAGTGAGGTATATGTATGCAATTTGATCTGAGCCCTTTTTTTGAAGAGTATCAAAATATAGTCCACGGTCTGGATACGGCCTTTGAGCGGATTCAAGGGCAATATCCACAGGAGGTCCGGTGTGAGCAGGGGTGCTGTGAATGCTGTTACGCCCTTTTTGATTTGACCCTGGTCGAGGCCATGTTCCTCAACCGCCAGTTTCATAAATATCTGGGCCAGGAACAGAAGGAGGCGGTTCTGGAACGTGCAGACAGAGCGGACCGGGATATCCACAAGATCAAGCATCAGGCCTTTAAGGCCCGGCAGAAAGGAGTCGAACCAGAGGAGATACTTCGAGAGGTCGGAACCAAACAGGTCCGTTGTCCATTGCTCGACGATAAGGATATGTGCATTTTATATGCCCATCGTCCTCTCACCTGCCGGGTCTATGGACTCCCCCTGCAGATTCATGGCCAGGTCCGGACCTGCGGGAAGACCGGATTTGAGCCCGGCACATCGTATCCAACCATAAACATGGATACATTGCAGGACCGGCTCTTGGATATCAGCCAGCGCCTGGTCCAGTCTTTGCCCACCAAATACGACAAACTGGCAGAGGTCCTGGTCCCTGTATCCATGGCCCTTCTGACCGAGTATGACGATGAGTATCTGGGCATTGTTCAGCCCAAGCAAAAGATGCCGGCTCAAGCAGCGGAATGGACATTGGGGCCAAGCGAAGAGGAGCCGGAGGATGGATAAGGAATCCCAGAAAAAGGCGATATACGAGCGGATGTCTCCCCGCCGGAAGCGGTTTGTGGACCGCATCGGTTATGACAAGTGGGATCCCTTCCAGGAGCCCAAGCATCCTATAGAAATCCGCACTGAAGCCACTCAGCGAACGGCTCAGGATCTGTATAATCAATTTTTCACTGAAAATGAAATCAAACATAGAACCTCTGCCTATAACCGCGGGGTATATGAGTTCTGTATGGGCATTTTCGGCCGCGATGACCGTTATCGCGGAATCTTTGATTTTTGCCAGTGGTATGCACAGGAACTCAGAAAACGAAATATAGATCCTGGCCAGGTGTGGGATGATTAAGCAATAAACCGAGATAACTACTTCCAGCACAGGTTGTAAAGAGCATGGAGAGAGCATGGCCGAACAGTATCAAAGCATTGACGAATACATGGAGACCTTGAAAAAGCAGTTGAAGGACAATCCCCAGGACGGGGTGGCCCATTACAACATGGGCTGTGTGCTGATTGGCAAGGGTGAATACGAAGAGGCCGAGCAGGAGCTGAAGACTGCTATTCAGATGACCCCGGATCTGGCCGAAGCCTATGTCCAGCTCGGGGGACTGGCCCTGCGCAATGGAGATCTGATGACCTGCCTGAGCTACAATAAAAAGGCTGCCGAGTTCCGGCCCAGATTCGCAGTTCCGCATGGCAATATCGGATTTGTGCACCTGCAGATGGGAAAGGTCGATGAAGCCATCGCTGCTTTGCGCAGAGCATTGAGCTTTGATCCCAAATTCGTGCAGGCCAGGTCCACACTGGCCAGCGCCTATCTCATGCAGGGCGATGTTGATGGATGCATTGAGCAGTGCAGGCAGGTTCTGGCTGAACAGCCCACCTTTGGTCCGGCCTACAACAATCTCTGTCTGGCCTATATGCAGCGTGAGGATTATGACCAGGCTATCGAGAATTGCGACCTGGCAATCAAGTACGGCTATGAAATGCCGCAAAATATTTTACAGGAACTCAACCCGCATCGAAAGAAGTAGAGTCAACTTCGGCCTGTGCCCGGACAGGGCGTGATCGGGGGATGAGTGAAAACCCGCGCATTTGGGGAGCTAAGAAGTATTTGGCCTTGACAAAAGCCCTCTCTTGTCCCTAATATCACAAACTCCATGGCATGAGCCGAGTTTATCATAGCTGTTGGAATTGTTTTGCACTCCAAAACCTTATGACTACGACAAGGAGGCTGAGTAATGGCATTCAAGCATGAAACCCCTTTGCTGGACCAGCTTGAGAGCGGGCCATGGCCAAGCTTTGTGTCCGATTTGAAGCGGCAGGCCACGCATCGGAAAGAGAACCCGGACAATGTTGAGTACCAGATTGATACTGACTGCGTTGAGGACATCCTGGGCGTTGTCGAGTTGTCCTACAAAGAAAGGGAAGTACACTGGAAACACGGCGGTATCGTCGGTGTGTTCGGTTACGGCGGCGGGGTTATCGGCCGGTACTGCGACCAGCCTGAGAAATTTCCCGGTGTTGCCCATTTTCACACCATGCGGGTCAATCAGCCCAACGGGAAATACTACACAACAGAGTATCTGCGCAAAATCTGTGATTTGTGGGATTTCCGCGGCAGCGGCATGATGAACATGCACGGCTCAACCGGAGACATCATTTTCCTGGGAACCCGGACCGAACAGCTGGAAGAGATCTTTTATGAAATGACCCA
>JBKHIL010000293.1:0-3274 GCA_046538645.1 Desulfovermiculus sp. | reverse complement strand
CATGATCGAGTTTCGGGTGAGTTCCCTGGCTCAAGCCCTGAACGTACATCGAAATACGGTCCGCAATTGGATCAAGGGCGGTAAGCTGGCGGCTGAGCCTACAGTGGGCAAGAGGTATTGTTTGCAGGTCGAGGATTTTGCCCGTTTTTGTGTCCGGGAAAAGGTTCCGGCCCAGCGGGCTGAGCAATTGGTTCCCGAAGAAGAGCGCGCGCACTTTCACCAGATATTGCAAGCTGCAAATGAAGAGGAGTCTCTGCCTGCAGCTCCGGTCGGCGCGGCCATGGTTGTCGGCGGGGGGGTGGCCGGTATCCAGGCGGCGCTCGATCTGGCTGAGAGCGGATATTATGTGTATATGGTGGAAAAGAGTCCGGGCATCGGCGGGGTCATGGCTCAGCTGGACAAGACCTTTCCCACCAATGACTGTGCGATGTGAATTATTTCGCCCAAGTTGGTCGAGTGCGGTCGGCACTTGAATATTGAGCTTTTGACCCTCTCTGAGGTCATAGATGTCCAGGGCAAAAAGGGCAATTTTTCGGTTACGGTCAAAAAACATCCCCGCTATGTGGACATGGACAAGTGTATAGCCTGCGGGCTGTGTGCCGAGAAATGCCCCAAAAAGGTGGACGATGCCTTTAACATGGGGCTTAACAAACGCAAGGCAGCGTATATTCAGTACGGCCAGACCGTTCCTTTGAAATATGCTATCGATCCGCAGCACTGTATTTATTTGACCAAAGGCAAATGCCGGGCCTGTGAAAAGTTCTGCCCGACCGGAGCCATTGATTTCGAGGACCGGGAACAAGAGGTCCAGCTCCAGGTCGGATCAATGATTCTGGCCCCGGGATTTCAGGCCTTTGATCCTTCAGGCGTGGATATTTACGGATATGATCACATTCCGGACGTGGTCACCAGTCTGGAGTATGAACGTCTCCTGTCCAGCTCCGGGCCGTGCATGGGCCATCTGGAGCGTCCCTCGGACAACAAAGAGCCGCAAAAGATCGCCTGGATTCAGTGCGTGGGCTCCCGGAACACCAATCAGTGTGCTAATGGATACTGCTCCAGTGTGTGCTGCATGTACGCCATCAAACAGGCCCAGGTCACAGCCGAACATGTGCACGGCGAGGTCCCGGAACAGACCATTTTCTTTATGGATATGCGCACCCACGGCAAGGAGTTCGAGCGGTATTTTGAGGAGGCCCGCTGCAAAGGTATAGATTTTGTCCGTTCCCGTCCGCACACTGTCCTGCCCGGTCCCAGGAATCAAGGAGCCGTTCTGCACTATGTGACTGAGGACGGAACTGTGCTGGAAGAACACTATGATCTGGTGGTCCTGTCCGTCGGACTGGAGCCGGCTGAAGATGCCAAAAAACTGGCCAGGATCGTAGGATTCGACCTGGATCATTACGGTTTTGCAGCCGCCCATGCCTTTGCTCCGGTATCCAGCTCTGTAGACGGGGTGTTTGTGACCGGGGCCTTTGAGGCCCCTATGGCCATTCCCCGTTCCGTGACCCAGGCCTCCACGGCAGCCTCTGAGGTGAGCAAGACCCTGCTGCCGGCCAAACACACCTTGACCCAGGAAAAGACCTATCCTCAGGAAAAGGAAATCTCAGATCAGGATATCAGGGTAGGAGTCTTTGTCTGTTCCTGCGGAATCAATATCGCCGGCGTGGTAGATGTGCAGGAGGTGGCCGAGTACGCCCGCGGACTGCCCCATGTCCAGCTGGTGGAAAACAATCTGTTTACCTGTTCCACCGATACTCAGGACCTCATTGCCCAAAAAATTAAAGAGCACAACTTAAATCGAATAGTGATTGCGGCCTGCACCCCAAGGACTCATGAGCCCCTGTTTCAGGATACCTTGAAAGAGGCGGGGCTGAACGCCTATATGGTGGAAATGGCCAATATCCGCAACCACAACGCCTGGGTGCACCAAAAAGAACCGGCTAGGGCTACGGCCAAGGCCAAAGACCAGGTCCGCATGGCCGTGGCCAAGGTGGTCCGCAATCAGCCCCTCTCTGAGCTGGAGGTCAATGTCACTCAGAAGGCCCTGGTCATCGGCGGCGGTGCGGCAGGGATGACCGCAGCTCTGGAGCTGGCCGACCAGGGCTATCCAGCAGTACTTATCGAAAAAAACGATCATCTGGGGGGCAATGCCCTTCATCTGCGCTGTACCAGCGGAGGTGAAGATGCCGCGGCCTGGGTCCAGGAGCTTATGCAGCAGGTGCAGGAGCACCAGGGAATAGAGGTTTTGACCAAGACCTCCCTGACCTCCACTACCGGATCTGTGGGCAGCTTCCAGAGCACAGTGGATGTCAATGGGCAGGCCAGGACCCTGGACTACGGAGCGGCTGTAGTGGCTACAGGGGCTGGAGAGCACAAGCCCGACACCTACCTCTACGGGCATGACAACCGGGTCATGACCCACCTGGAGTTCGACCGCTTTCTGCAGGACAGCCCTCAACAGGCAGCCGAGGCCAAAAGCGTGGTCTTTATCCAGTGTGTCGGCTCGCGTATACCAAAACGCATGTACTGCAGCCGCATCTGCTGTATGCACACCATGCAGGCCGCGATTTCCCTGAAAGAGGAAAATCCGGATATGAAGGTCTTTGTCCTCTACCGGGACATCCGGACTTACGGCAAACATGAGGATCTGTACACCAAGGCTCGTCGGCTGGGGGTGGTCTTTGTCCGTTACGATCTGGGCAATGAACCTCAGGTGGATGCGGACCAGGCCGGTTTGCAGGTCCGGACTTATGATCCCATCCTGCAGCAGGATGTGGAGATTTCAGCCTCTTATCTGGTTTTGGCCGCAGCCATTGTCCCCGGAGACTTTAGTGAGCTGGTGGATCTTTATAAGTGCGGGCTCAATCAAGACGGGTTTATCAATGAGGCCCATCCAAAGCTCAGACCTGTGGATATGAGCGTGGACGGCCTTTTTGTGGCTGGATTGTGCAACTACCCCAAGACATTGAGCGAGTCCATCTCTCAGGCCAAGGCCGCAGCCTCCAGAGCCGGGGTCATTTTATCCAGATCGGTGATGAAGCTGGATGCCATTAAGTCCTATGTAACGGATAGGTGTGACGGGTGCGCGCTGTGTCTGGATGTCTGTCCCTACCAGGCCATCAGCCTGGAGACGGTTTTCCGGGATGGTGCAGAGCACAAAAAAATTGCTATAGATAAGGCCCTGTGCAAGGGGTGCGGGCTGTGCGAGGCCACCTGCCCCAAGGACGGGGTTTTGGTGCATGGCTTCACTGTGGATCAGATGCGCAGCCAG